>CAYRJN010000192.1:0-7294 GCA_964424545.1 uncultured Calditrichaceae bacterium | reverse complement strand
ATGAATCCCGTCGGCCACAGCAATGGAGGCCAGCAGAATGGGCAGCATATTAGTGGAATGACTGATGGGAACGCCGAGCAGAGCCATCAACCCTAAAGTCCACAATACGCTGATAATAACCACCGAAAGGGGAAGCGCCACACCGCGTATATTGCGAAAACTAAGCGCTAATATAACCACTATCAACAGCAAGACCATGGGAAACAACAAACCCATATCGCGCGCCATACCGCGTCCGAGATAAAGGGTTAATACCGGTTTCCCCGTGAGATAAAGCTTGTCTTTTGTTTTTATCGACTCAATATAATTCATAATTTGTTTGGCGGCGTCTTCCGGTTTAACCGTATTTTTCAAAAATATCATTATCCCTGCCATACGTCTATCTTTGGAAACGATATTTTCAATAGGCAGATCGCTGTTAAAAAGCGCATATTTGTATTTTTGCACTTCATTGCGGTCGGCAAGCGGTTCTTCAAGAATGGGTTTAACTTCCATGCCGTCTTCCGTACCGCGGATTATTTTCAAATTGGTAGGACTCATCACGCTGTAAACATCGGGCATATCGCTCAAATGTTCGCTGATCTTATAAATAAGGTTAATAGTCCCTACGGAAAACAAGGAATCGCTTTCAACCGCAACCAACATAAAATCACGACTAGGAAAAAGGTCGTTCATCCGATCGTAGAGTTGTTTTGCCGGAATGTTTTTCGGAAGAGAGGAAGTTATATCGGGATCGCGTTGAATATTCTTTAAATTATAGGCAAAAAACAGCGTCAGCATCAGTATCAACCCTATTGAAACCAGGGGATGCTTAACGACATAACGCGTAACAGGCACCATCGCAGACTCCTTTTATTTAATTGTAATCTTCATTTCAAACTCTGAGCAAATAAAAAAACAGGGATATTATTTATTGCTAAACAGCTAATAGTGTTCGAAAATACAACCCTTTTGTCATTTGAACGCCCATGTTGTCATTTCGCGCAATGACACGAAATAATATTCTAAATTTACAACTATGATTTTAGAATCCCTTTAAATAATATTTCATTCACAATCTTTGCCCTTTTTAATAACTCTTCGGCGCTGATATCGCGACGGCTCAATATACCCATTCCCATCACCATTGAACCGTAAATACTGCTGATATCGTTCAGCGAAAGATCATCGCGAATCAAACCCTCGCTTTTTGCCGACGCAAACAGAGCGTTAACCATTATGATTTTTGTATGGATGGTTTTTCGTAACGTATTAAATATTTTAGTTCGGCGTCCGGGATGGGCGCTTAAGTAGATATAGAGTTTAAAATACTCGGGATAGGAGGCAAAAAAACGGGCGCTGACCATGGTTACCGCTTCAATTTTTCCCCGTACATCGTCCACCTCTTCTAAGGATTTTTCCAATGATTGAAAAAATTCATTAATACCGCTTTCCAAAATTACTTGCAGAAGTTCATCTTTGCTTTTAAAATAATAATAGAGAGTGGATTTTCCCAACTCGGCCTCTTCGGCAATCATATCCATACTGGCTTTGTGATAACCGTGACGGGCAAACACCTGTAATCCGGCCTGAACAATCACACGGATACGCTCCTCTTTTTCCCGTTGTTTACGTTCCGAAATAGACATATCGACCTATTATTCTTTTTTAGACTAATTAGTCGAAATATAAAAGAGAAAAGAAGTAGATGCAATACTTTTTTTTACGCTTACCTTTATGCTCTATAAAAGTTAATTTTATTTTTCGGATATTTATTGTAAGTAGGCCTTTTGCGAAAAATCGTATTTTATAGTCTTATGTCTGTAAGCGGTTTTATTATTGGATATCCTCTCGGCAAAATCATACACGAAAGGTAATCTGTCCGAAAATCGCGCCTTAGGGGTGGAAAACTGTTGGTTGGCAAAACTAAAGCGATGATTTTTAAAAATGTCCGTACGGGTTAAACCATGCCGAATTTTTTCATACGATAGAGCAGGACATGGCGGGGAATTTGCAGCAAACGGGCGGCTTCCGATTGATTGCCATTTACCTTTTTTAAGATCATCTCAATTACGTTTTTCTCAATCAAATCCAAGGCAATACCCTCTTCGGGAATTTGAATGGAAAAACCGGAAATTTCCTCGGGCGCCTCTGCGGAGGTTAAATATACCGGTAAATCCTCCATCGTAATGATATCGCCGCTTGCCAGCGTTACTACGCGTTCAATTACGTTTTCCAATTCGCGCACATTACCCGGCCATGAATAATTCATCAAAGCTTTCATCACACGAGGCTCGACCTTAAAATTTTTTCCGGCGCCGTAACGCTTGATAAAAAAATCGATTAAAAAAGGAATATCTTCCCTACGCTCGCGTAACGGCGGCAATTGAATGGGAATGACGCTCAAACGATAATACAAATCTTCCCTGAACTTTTTCTCCTTAATCAATTTCGACAAATCCTGATTAGTAGCGGCAATCAAACGCACATCCACTTTTATGGTTTTATCGCCGCCGATACGCTCGAACTCCCGTTCCTGCAAAAAACGCAGTAATTTGGCTTGCAAATCTTCATGCAAATCGCCGATCTCATCAAGAAAAATAGTGCCGCCGTCGGCCAGTTCAAATTTACCTTTACGATCTTTTAAGGCGCCGGTAAAAGCGCCTTTAACATGCCCGAAGAGCTCACTTTCCAGCAGATTTCCCGGAATGGAAGGACAGTTTATGGTAATCAACGGTTTATCTTTACGCGGACTGTTATAATGTATGGCCTTAGCGATAAGCTCCTTACCGGTACCGCTTTCCCCGAGAATCATCACATTAGCGCTACTTTGGGCTACTTTATGCGTTATCTTCAAAACCTGCTGCATGGCTCCGCTGCCGGCAATCATATTATCAAAATGAAATTTATCCTGTAAATTATCTTTTAACGATTCATTCTCTTTTTCCAGCTGCCTTAACCGTAAATTTTTTTCAACGGTAAACAACAACTGTTCGCGGCCGAAAGGTTTGGTGATATAATCGTCCGCGCCCATTTTGCAAGCGTCGATGGCGCTGTTAACGCTCCCGAAAGCCGTTATTAGAATTATAACCGTTTTCTGATCGGATCGCCGTACGGTTTTTAATACGTCAATCCCTGAAATATCGGGCATTTGAATATCGCTGATGAGCGCATCGTATGCGTTTTTTTCAAATAATTTTAATCCGTCGCGTCCGTTTACGGCCCTATCAACCGTATATCCGCTTTTCTCCAATTGATGGGCAAGCACTTTCCCGAGATTAATATCGTCGTCAATGAGTAAAATACGCATTATAACTCTTCTTTCTATTCTTTATTTTTTTTATCCTTACAGGGAATTTCAAGAATAAATTCCGTACCTTCGCCGAGCTTGCTCCGCACATCGATATGCCAGTTATTTTCATCGATTATGCGCTTAACGATGGAAAGTCCTAAACCGCTACCGTTGGATTTGGTCGTATAAAAGGCGCGGAAAATATTATTTATTTCACGTTTATCCATTCCCGTTCCATGGTCTTTTATGGAAAGTCTGATTTTAGGCCTGTTATTATTAATAATTTCGGTCTTTAGCAACACTTCGCCGCCTTGCGGCATGGCCTGTATGGCGTTTAACAATACGTTAATCACGACTTGCCAAAATTGATTGGAATCGCCTGAAATATGACATGACGATTCCGGAAGCGCGCTTTTAAAGACTACTTGCGTTTTACGCGCCTGCGCTCCCAACATAACCAATATATTTTTCAGTTCTTCTTTAAAATCGAATAGACCCGCTTTTTTGCTTTTTTTACGCGCAAAATCGAGATAATTTTCAACCACCCGATTCAACCGTTCGGTTTCATTAATCAAAATGGAAAAAAACTCCGATTCCTTCAGTTCGGAGGGCGCTTCATCGCGAATAATTTCTACCGCTCCGCGAATTGAAGCAAGAGGATTGCGGACTTCGTGGGCCAGGCTGGCCGTTAATTCGCCGACGATGGCCAAACGATCGGCGGCGCGTAGTTGGTGTTCCATTACAGAAATCCGTTCGGACTGCCGCTGTTGACGATCTAACGCTTCCTGTAATTTTTCCGCCGTTTTTTGATATCGTTCCTTCTCGGTTCGTTCCCCTTGAGCTTTAAGGCCAGTTAAATAGCCGACCACGTTAAACAATATCAACTGCATAAAACGCATTAAATTATTTTCAACCAAACCGCCCCAGTGAAACATGATATGCGGAAGGTACAAAGCGCTGACCGCCAAAGAAGAGCCAAGCCCTCCGCGCACGCCGAAACGGAATGCGGCAAGGATAATGGGCACAAAATAGGACTGCATAAAAATAAGATGATACTGCCATTTTGTGGTCGGCGTCGTATAATGCAAATAGGAAATTAACGCTATCAACACCCCGATCACGGTTGTGTAGATAATATCTTCTCGCCTGTTATCTTTCATATTGCATACCTGATACTTTTATTACGTTAGGTGTAAATTTCTTATTCCCCGCGGCCTCGGGACTCTTCCCCGTTGACATAAAGAAATTATTACTCTTTTTCTTTGTGCGCTTCGTGTTTTAAAATCTAAAGTAAACTAATGTTATGTTAACCATGAAATAGCTTGCTTCGACAAGCTCAACATACGTTCCCTGAGCACCTGCAGTGAACCTGTCGAATTATGTCGAAGGGAAGTTAGAACATAATTTAATTAACAAAACACCAGCAAAACCACGACAATTATATAGACTTGGATCCTCCCGATTTGTCGGATTCTGGAAGGATACCGGTTTGGTTTTTGTCGTACATCCCGTTTTTTATCGGGACTCGTCCAAATTAGATTTTTTTCAACTTATAAATATGTACATCCAAAGGTTTAAACGTATCTTTAAATTTCCCGTTGTTTACATTAATCGTTCTATTTTCATCGTAAACGCCGACGGCTTTTTGGTTTCGTAAAGATCGTGGCATAAATTCTGCCGTAATCGTCTCCTTCTGCGAGAGATTGGAAGCAATTATAAATTCGCCGATCTTGCTCTTTTTTATGATTGCCCGAATGTTTTTGTCATGATCGGTGGTTTCTATCGATTTACCGATCCCCCCAGCCATAAAAAGCTGCGCCAATTCATGAATTTCTTTAAGCAGCGCCACATGCTCTTTCCATAATTCGGGACTATCGGGCAGATATTGACCGTATCCCTTGTAGGTATACCATAATAACCCTTTTGCGCCCTCAATTAATCCGCTGTAAGTCATAAATCGATGCTCCTGCGGCGTCGGTAAGCGCTGTGCCGGCCATTTAAAGAGCTGCCCGCAGTGCCAAACCGGTTGATCGCCGTCGGAATCGCGATTGGCTTTGGCCACCGCCCGGCCCACACTGGTGATATCCCCGTTAGCCACGGGATAGGTATCGACACTAAGGATATCCCCGCAGCGTCCATAAGTTTTATAGCCGGCCGGCTGGGTTACAACCATATAGGAAGCATGTTTATTATCCGCCCGGTTAGCAGCTTGATACAATTCATATATATACAACAGGTCGGCATGATTATAAGCAGGTTCATCATACAGCATCCAGCATAAAACGGCGGGATGGTTTTTGTTTTCGCGGATTTTTTTCTCCACCTCTTCAACCGTTCCGTGAATAGGCACAGCGGCTTTCAATCCGGCTTTTTGCACCGCGTCCAAATCTTTAATGCCGGCGACTACAAAATTATAGCCGACCTCTTTCAATTTGCCGTATTCCTCCACCGGCGCGCCGTAGGTGCCGATGGGAAAATAGACCTTTCCCTGATCGTCAATGGGCAGCAGCAATTTTTTGTTAAGATTTTTCGCTAAGGGATGGCGCTTTAATTTACCGTTAAAATATTTCATTTCACTAACGATAATACCATCCTTATGGGTTTTAAACTCTGCTCTCGCTGTAAAAAATCCCTTGGGCAGCTGCGATAACAGAACATGGAACTCCTGACCCGGATTTACTTCTCTGCTCATAATCAAAGCATTATTCTTATCCAGCATACTTATTTTTACTTTTCCTTGCGGATTCAGGGCTGAAATTCGGTAAGATTCACCGAAACGAACCAGTAAAGTATCTTCGTTGGGCACCAGCGTTAACACTTTATATTTATCGATATTTTTTCTTATGCTGCTTAATGTAGAATCATAGTCCAGAAAACGTATGACAAATCCCCAGTCGCCGCCTCCTTCATCAACTTTAATCATCAGGTTATTTAGCCCTTTGTTTAAGGTGACGGGTACATAGTCATCGTCAATTTGTAACCAGCGCCCTGTTCGGGGGTGTACTTCATGAATTTTCTTTCCGTTCAGCCAAACTTTAACGCCGTCGTTGCTGCCCACGGAAAGAATTATTTTTTGTTCTATTGGACTGTCAATCTGATTAAAAGCATAAGCCACAACCAGATCATTGGGCGTCATGATATCATTTAAATGGATTTTATTTTCTTTTCCCTGATATTGAAACCATTTCCGTTCAATATCGCTGCCGGGAACTTTAACACTAATCCCTTCTGTGGGGATAGCATTTGCCTCCCCGCCGATCGGCTTAAGTAAATCAGCGGTAAAACCCGTACAATTTTCACCATGCATATAATCCGTCAAATCGCAATTTTCACAATTCGGGAAAGGCCCGATGAGCAGCCAGTCTTTGATAAATTCATTCTTTTTCAGTTCCACTTTACTGGTTTGTTTACAGGAAGTTAATGTTGTCATAAACAGGAGAAAAACGAATAGAACCTGAACAATCCTTGAATTTTTTAAATACATAAAACATCCTTTCCTATTTTTTTGTAATATACATTTACGGATAAAAATCGATTAAAAAAACAATTTATCTGCGAAACCGAAAGATAGTCATAAAACGTTCCCGGATAATATAGAAAAGAATACATCATTTGTCTAAAAAAAACATCGTTTTTAGCGAAGATTTATAAAAATCAGGCGGGTAATCATCACTTGACCCGGAACGGGCAAAACCAATTTAGTGTCTTTGTCGTGAATTTCTCGTTTCTCTCAAGCATTGGGACACGTTTACCGGATACATAACGGGAATGACATCTATTTTGTTTGGCGATACAGCCTCACGCCAAGACGGGTACAACAATGTTTTATGTATCGGGGCCAGGCCAGGTTAGGCAAAACAAGACAAGCGGCTTGTATATTATTCGTTTCCAGGCCGAATCCTTGGCCGGCAAAGTGCAGGTTTTTCAAAAATCCATTAAGGTGATTATGTTGAAATAGAGGCAATTGTAACAAAAAGATATCGGGATTTGATTTTCAGAGATTAAATCCCGGTATTTTTAAGC
>CAYRJN010000191.1:0-7318 GCA_964424545.1 uncultured Calditrichaceae bacterium | reverse complement strand
TAGGCGATTCTTTTCTGATTATATATTCCCGGTACATAGAAAGATTTAATAACGACATCCACCGGAATTTTTTCATTCAGAACCGTCTGTATTTCACGCACCGGTTCCAATACGTAATATTTAGGAACAACCTGTTTGGATGAACAGGATAAAATCGTTAGCGTAGCTGTTAATAAAACGAAAATATTTTTTTTTGTAATTTTCATTTTTTACTCCAAATTTTCGTCGGGAGGGTTATGCGGATGCGAACCGCCTAATAAAATTGACGGATTTTCGTTAATTCTTTGGGCAGCGCTGTTTAACGCTTCAACTGCCGATTCCAGTTGATCTATGGTATAGGAAATGTCATCTTTTTTACTGGTTACCACCACATCAATTTCGGATAAAATTTTATTTGTTTTAACAGCGGCTTCTTTTAACGCGTTAATTAATTGAAAAATATCGGCTTTATTTAATGTATGCGAAATTTTAGCAATATTGCCTATTGTCGCCTGAATAGTATCCGATGAAATGATGGTTTCAATTTCGGTAATTATTCTCTTTATCGAAACAGAAGCGTCGGCCAGGTTTGCCGTAATCGCATCTATTCCTTTTAAGGAACGATTAATTTCCTTTTTATTCTGCGATAAAATACTGTTTAAAGTGGCCGTAGCTTCCGAGGTTTGTTTAATTAATTTGGATATTTGCTCGCCGTTAATATCCTCGCTCACTTTAATTAAATTATTCAATAGCAGTTCGATTTTTTCTCCGATAATTTCCGCTTTCCCCGTTATTTCTTCCGTTAAAGATTTACCGGGCTTAATATATTGGCCGGGACTCAGCGTTTCGGATTCATTTGTGCCGCCGCGTAGCTCAATGAGTTTAATTCCCGTAATACCGATTGTGGAAATGTCGGCCCGAACATCCTTTTTTATGGGCGTACCGGCGTCCACGGATATGGTTATTATTACGCGCGTTATGTCTTGCGGATCAATTTGAATGTTTTCGATTGAACCGATTTTTATGCCAAGATATTTAACGGAACTACCGCGATCTAATCCGTTAACGGAAATATTTTGATAAGAAATATAGTATATATCTTTATCTTTAAATATTTGATTCGCGGCAATCGCTATTATCAAAATGATAAATAAGATTGAGGAAACCGTAATGAACAGCCCGAGCCGAAAACGCTGTGTTTGTGTAATCATAATTTAAATACCGTTTATCGTTTTTATTTAACAAATATAATGAAAAATAAATTAATTAAAGTAATATTGCAACAATATAATTCATTTATGACATGAATCACAATGAATAAATAAAAAATTCGTCAACTTTTTATCGTTATTATTTTTTTAACAAAATTATTTGATTGTAAATGCAGACAGTTGTATATTTGCTCTCCCGATTGGGAAAGTTCATATTGCTTCTGTTTGTTAATCACGGAGGTGGATATGAATGGCAATTTGAAAATTAAAATTAAAATGAAATCTAAAATAAAGTATCTGATAAAATAGATGGCAAAGAAAATACAAAATGAAGAAGTGTTTCAGGCAATTACAGTTGGGAAGAAGAACATCTATCTGTTTATAGGCGGTATTATATTACTAATTCTCGGTTATATTTTAATGGCTCAACCGCCGGTTTACGGTTTCCTTACCATTACGCTCGCCCCGATCATTCTTGTATTTGCCTATTTGGTTGTTTTCCCAGCCGCTATTTTAATGAAGGATACGCCGGAATCTAAGAAATAATCGGCACAGTTATTTTTTCGGGCGATTAGCTCAGCTGGTTTAGAGCACCTGCCTTACAAGCAGGGGGTCATAGGTTCGAATCCTATATCGCCCACACAAAGCGTTTGATTTTTTCAAACGCTTTTTTTGTTTTAGCGTGAGGGACAGAATAGGGACAGATTTTACTCGTTTTTGTAACATAAGGAATATATTTATAAACATTTGGAGGGTAGGTCATTGGATTTTAGTTTTTGCAAAACGGTTTGATTCTGGAAGCGAGCCATAAAATTGGTGATGAAACTTAAGTCCAATAAACAAGGAGAATGTCTAATTGTATAGGAATCTCAAAAAGCAAAATTTTTCGGACATTTTCAATATTATTATTAGAATGTTTTTTATATGCGCACAATTTTAGATTCCTTCTTTCGAAGGAATGACAAACATTGACGTTTATTTCCTCGCAACCCGTCTTTCTCGATCTCGTATAGAGGGGGGGATGGTAATCTCAATCTTGCCATTTACTGCAACGGTCTATCGGTGAATGACATATTCATCACGATCACTATGGTCTTTATTAACCAATTTGCGAAGCTATGTTCTTAAATAGATTAACGGAAATTCGTGCGATTAGCTTAAGCGTATTTGGCTATCCCTTCTCCGACCGGGGCCTGTAATTCATTCGAATACTACATTGCCCGCTTTTAACCATTTAAAGAATGGGACGAAAATAGTACTGCAATATTCCGATTAACTCAAAAGGCTTTTTTCACTCATATAACGCCTTTTATTTATTTTCATAATCCCCGTTTTTATTTTATATTCCATACACGTTGACAATAAATTAACTTCCGATATAGTTAATAACGCGACTAAACTTTTTGAAAGAGAAGGGATAAATAAATATATTTTTTACTTGTCAGATTATGACATTTAAAATATAATTTAAGGATAGCTTATGAAATCAATTGTATTTTTATCCATTTTTGTTTTTACATTTTTTGCTTTCAAAGGTTCATCGGCAATTGCGATGACGCCCAAAGATCTGTTATCGCTACAATATGTAAGCGGCGCCGCGTTAAGTCCGGACGGTAATTATATCGCGTATACCCGTCATGTACCGCGCAAGGCAACGGAAAAACCGGGCGTAGCCTATAATGAATTGTATGTATATGATATTAAAAACAATAAACACAAACCCTTTATTATCGGGAAAGTGATGATATCATCCGTTTCGTGGAAACCGGACGGTTCGGTAATTACCTTTAAAACGCGTAGGCGAAACAATAAAAAAACACAGGTTTGGGCTATTCCGCTTGACGGCGGAGAAGCATATCAGCTCACTTTTTCTCCTAACGGTATAATTGCTTATCAATGGAATCCGGACGGCAAAACTTTAGCTTATAGCGCCAAAGAACCGTCTACTAAACGCGAGAAAGCGCTAAGAGAAAAAGGGTACGGTTTCATTTTTTATGAAGAGAACCTAAAGCCGATCAATCTTTATGTCTATAATGCCGAAACCAAAAAAACAAAAAAATTGACCGATAAAATCACGGTATGGTCTTTTAACTATTCGCAAGATGGTAAGACAATCGCTTTAGCGGCGTCGGATAAAAATTTAGTAGACTATCGTTATATGTTCCAGGAAATATATCTGCTAAATCCAGAAACAAAGGCTTTGAAAAAAATAAGCGCTAATGAGGGGAAACTCGGTAATTACAAAATCAGTCCCGACGGCAGGCACATTGCTTACAGTGCGGCGCGAGAACGCAAAGATCATGCGGTCAGTCAGGTTTTTGTTATGGATATGGACGGCAGTAATATAATAAATCTTACTCCCCCCCAATTTAAAGGACATATCACTTGGGTTAACTGGAAAAACAATTATACCCTTATTTATAAAGCGGATGAAGGAGTTAACGTAAATCTATATACGGTTAAAATAAACGGGGATAAGCGAAAACTGCTTTTAAGCGGCCAAAAAGAAGGTATCGTTTTTAGCGCCCCGAATTATACAAAAAATTTCGATCGTTTTGTATTTCTCGGACAGTCACCGCAACATCCGTATGAACTTTACAGTTGGAAACCGAGTAAACACGTTAAGCGGTTGACCGATTCCAAC
The DNA here is from genome assembly GCA_964424545.1 of uncultured Calditrichaceae bacterium. GTDB lineage: Bacteria > Calditrichota > Calditrichia > Calditrichales > Calditrichaceae > JAUVIB01. The sequence goes on along the minus strand of CAYRJN010000191.1, from coordinate 3,484 downwards.
CCATGGCTGAACAACGTTGAGCTTGGCGAGCAACGCTCGTTCACTTATAAAGCTGAAGACGGGCTGGTCATAGAAGGATTGTTGATCTATCCCGTAGGCTATAAAAAAGGTGAAAAATACCCATTGCTTGTTTTTGTACACGGCGGACCGGAGTCTCATTATACCAACGGATGGCTTACCCGATACTCCACTCCGGGTCAAATCATGGCGAGTAAAGGATATGTTGTTTTTTATCCGAACTATCGCGCCAGTACGGGTTACGGCGTTGATTTTGCTCTGAAAGCGTACGGCGACCCTGCGGGAAAAGAGTTTTCCGACATCAAGGACGGTATTAATTATTTAATTAAGGAAGGCATCGCCGACGCTACACGCGTGGGGCTCGGCGGAGGCTCATACGGCGGTTATGCGGCGGCCTGGTTTGCCACGTATTATACCGATTTGGTCAAGGCAACCTGTATGTTTGTGGGTATCAGCGATTTGCTCAGCAAAAAAGGAACAACCGATATTCCTTACGAAGAGCTATACGTTCATGCCGGTAAAAAATTAGAAGAGAGCTGGAGGCAGTCATTGGAACGCAGCCCGATTTACTATGCCCATCAAAGCAAAACGGCTATTTTAATTTTCGGAGGGGCGGCCGATACGCGCGTTCATCCTTCGCAAAGCATGGAACTTTACCGACGCCTGAAATTTAACGGGCATCCCGCCGTTCGTCTTGTGCAATATCCGGGCGAAGGACACGGCAACCGTATGCAGCCCGGCAGGATTGACGTTTTATACCGCACTATTGCATGGTACGATTGGTATGTTGAAAGCGCTAAACCTCTGGACGGAAACCTGCCGCCGTTAGATATAAGCGATAAATATGGTTTAAATCTACCGCAGAATTAGTATTACGGGATAAGCACAATAAGTACGAAATTTAAATGGGAAAAAATCGCTATTTAATGTTGACTAATTATTTATTTTATTATAAGTTATGGAATAACGAATAAAATATTTTAGTCAGTCGAGAGGAGTGTTTTATGAAAATCAAAGAAAAAATAGAAGATCATGTTGCCGTATTGTCTTTAAGCGGAAAAATGATGGGGGGGCCTGAGACAGTCGCATTTCACGATCATGTTCGTGGATTAATTGAAGATGGCATCAAAAACGTTGTAGTGGATCTCGGAGAAGTGCGCTGGATGAACAGCTCAGGGCTTGGCGTTCTTATGGCCGCCATGACAACCTTAAAAAATGCCGGAGGACGAATGGTTATCGCCCGCGCTACTGAAAAAGTTGAAAGCCTATTGGTTATCACTCAACTCATCAAAGTATTTGAAACATACGAAACAGTCGACCGTGCTCTTTCCAGCTTTTCCGAATAATAATCCACTTCGTAACATTATTTTAACCCGGTTCCCCGGCCGGGTTTTTTATGGTTTGTGAAAGAGCCTTTAATTTGATTGCTGCTGTCGATAATTGATAATCATATTAACAGCGATGTGAACCGGCCGTTGTTGTCATCGCGCGTGAAATATAGCAATCCTTTTTAATCTACAATCTTGTTTGCGAAAATCCCACCCATTTTCTTATATTAATAAAAGACAATATTCCTATAACGAGCAAAGATGAAAGTATTGGTGGTTGAAGATCAAAAAAAGGTAGCCGGATTTTTAAAAAAAGGTTTACAGGAAGAAGGCTGGGATGTATCGGTTGCGTTTAGCGGAGAACAAGCCCTGCGTTTCCTTAATAACGCCTCGTTTGATGTAATTACATTAGACATATTGCTACCCGGAATTGACGGTTTGGAGGTCTTGCGCATTATGCGCGGAGAAGGATCCGACACGCCCGTTTTACTGCTTACCGCCCGCGACACCGTTCCCGATCGTGTTAAGGGCTTGAAAAGCGGAGCCGACGACTATCTTATTAAACCCTTTGCTTTTGAAGAACTGCTGGCTCGTCTGCAAGCCTTGGTACGGCGTAAAAATGGTTATCGATCGGAAATCCTAAAAGCGGTCGATTTGGTTTTAAATACCCGCAATCATACCGTCCAACGCGGCGGTAAGGATGTTATTCTCTCTCCCATCGAATTTCGTCTGCTTGAATATTTTTTACAAAACCCCAATCATGTTCTCTCCCGATTGACCATAGAAGAGGCCGTTTGGGATAATGAAGACGGACAGGATTCTAATGTTGTCGATGTTTATGTAAATCATTTGCGCAATAAGATCGATCGTCCCTTCGACCGCCCGTTGATAAAAACGGTACGTGGTTTCGGTTATAAATTAGATTCCGGGGATGCACATGAAATCTAAATTCAGTACGCGTTTGGTTTTGTGGTACAGCTCTATTTTATTCCTTGCTTTGCTTATTTTCGGTTATCTTTCCTACTATTTTACCTCTCGTCAGCTCTACTCCGAACAATTTGCTTCCCTGGCGGAGAAAGCGGAAAATATTTCCGAAGTTTTTCGTATGAAGAACAAGCATCTCGATATGGGTTATCTCAAAAGCGCCGTGGAAGAATTAAATTTAAGTGAAAGCGGCGTTTTTTTTGAAGTATGGAATTCCGAATTACAAAGAGTATTTCGTTCGCCTAATTTTCCCCTGCATTTACAAACGCCGCCGCCGATTGGAATTACGGACAACCAATTGGAATTAGCGGAATCAAACGGTATAGTTTATAATTTATATGAAACGCCTGTCAATGTTTTTTCACACGGCGGAAAAGATAGCTGCTCTTATTATATCCGCACCGGTCAATCTATTATTTATATTGATCGTATATTGCAAAAAATTCGCTCTTTGCTTTTACTTATGGCGCCCCTTATTCTTCTTTTTGCCGGATTCGGCGGCTGGTATCTTACTCGAAGAGCTTTAAAACCCGTAAGTGATATCACACGCACAGCAAGGGATATTTCTTTATATCATCTTGACCGCCGTCTGCCGCAGCCGCATACTGATGACGAATTGGGCGAACTTGTACAAACGCTGAACGATATGATTGACCGTATCGAAAAAGGCGTTGAAAATATTCGTCAATTTACCGCCGACGCTTCGCATGAATTGCGTACACCGATAACGGCTATAAGGGGAGAAATTGAGGTTGCTTTAAGACGCTTACGCTCTCGGGAAGAGTATAAAGATACGCTTAAAAGCAGTTTACAGGAATTGCAATGGATGGAAAAAATGGTAAACGACCTCTTACTGCTTTCCCGCGCCGATGCCGGAGAATTACATCTTTATATTGAAACCTGCAATTTGAACGAATTGATTAAAGAGTGCCGCCAAACGCAAACCCTTCCCGTAAAAAATAAGGATATCCGATTTGTTATGAACTTGCCGACTGAAATAATAATGGTGAAAATTGATGCATATCGTATGCGGCAAGTGCTCTGTAATTTAATTGATAACGCCTTGAAATATACTGACATTAAGGGAGAAGTAAACCTATCGGTTAAAAAATCGGATAATACGGCTGTTATTATTATAGCCGATAACGGCTGCG
>CAYRJN010000190.1:0-7325 GCA_964424545.1 uncultured Calditrichaceae bacterium | reverse complement strand
TTGGAACTTTACCCACAAGAAACCCAGTAGAGCCAATAATTTAATTATAGTAAAAATAATGCGGCTCTCGTTTGTTTAAAAACGGGAGCTTTTTTTATCCCATAAAATCAAGCGTCCAACGGATAAGATTAATAATAATGAGAATGATGCCTTCGGTACGACTGATTTTCCATCCGCTGCGCATAAAATAGACAACAAGAATCACCATTCCCGAAAGCAAAAAGATACTGCTATATGCCGCCGATTCTACGTTAAGCGGACGTATTACAGCAGCTAAACCTAAAACGCCGAGCAGATTATATAAGTCGCTGCCGATAAGATTGCCTGCGGATATACCGTGTTTCCCTTTAATGACGGCGGCGAGAGATGTAGCCAATTCCGGTGCCGATGTGCCGGCGGCTACGATCGTTACGCCGACTACCCAGCTTGAAACACCGAGAACAATGGCGATTCCCGTTGCAGAATCCACGAAAAAATGACCGCCGCCGAGGATTAGCAGCAGACCGCCGATAAATTTGGGAACATCCGTCCAGTGATATTCTTTTTCCGGAATTTCCTCATCGTCAATGCGTTCCTTTTTATAAAAAAGGAAAATTAGATAAGCAATCAAAATTGATATTAATATAACACCTTCGTACCATTCGAGCGTTAAATCGTATAAAAATAGAATTAAAAGAAAGGAAGTACCGATTAAAATCATTCCGTCCCTCCAAACTAATTTGGGGTTGGTGATAATCGGCCGGACAACGGCAACGCCACCGAGAATAAATCCCAGATTAAAAATATTAGAGCCCACAATATTGGCGACGGACATGCTTTCGTGCCCTCTAATCGCCGCCGAGATAGTAACGGCAAACTCAGGCGCTGATGTTCCGAAAGCGACTATTGTCAGGCCGATAACCAGCTCCGACATGCCCAGTTTTAAGGCAATACGGGAGGCGGAGTCCACAACCAGAAGAGCGCCGTACCAAAGGGCGCCGATGCATAAAATGATTATTAATATATCGTAAAATATGACCATGATAATTTTGAATTATTATTTATATTAAGGTAAAATAAACAATATTTATAAAATAAGCAAAAGTGAAAAGATGCAATTTCTTCATCTTTCGTTTGTCAATAAGCGAAATTTTTTGTATTATTCAGACTATGACAGGTCAATTTTTAAAATCGTTAAATGAAAAACAATTGCAAGCGGTAACGGCGCCACGGGTGCCTATTCTTCTTATTGCCGGGCCGGGAACCGGTAAAACACGCACATTAATAGCGAGAATAATTTATGAAATCGAACACTATAATATTCCCCCTGGTCAGATTCTTGCTTTAACTTTTAGTAACAAGGCGGCAAATGAAGTAAAAAATCGGCTGCTTAACGAACTAAAAGAAACGGCAAGCAAGGTTCGTTGTCAAACCATACATGCTTTCTGTTTGGACCTATTGCGAAAATATCACCAAACGGTGGGACTTCATAAATATTTTTCCGTTTGCGATGAAAAATATCGTCAAACTTTAATGCGGAATCTACTATGGGGACAAATTCGCGATAACAGCGACAAAAAAATTCGCGGCATCTTAACCTCGTTTTCCAATCATGAGTTAAAGGGCCGTCCGTTGCCTCCGTTTTCCGCGCGATTATACGACCAGTATAGCCAACATTTAAGGAAACATCGTTTGATCGACTTTGATCAAATTCTGTCTAAGTCGTTAGAGTTATTCAAAAATAATGCTGATATTTTGGCACAATATCAATTTTTATTTCAATCCGTTTTGGTGGACGAATTTCAGGATACGGATATAGTGCAGTATAAAATTGTCAAATACCTTGCACAAAAAAATCGCAATATTTTTGTCGTCGCCGATGATGACCAATCCATTTATGCCTGGCGCGGCGCTAATCCGGAAAATATAAGAAAATATATGGAAGATTTTGCTATTAAAGAGCCGATCTTTTTGGATACAAATTATCGCAGCGGCCCCCAAATCACCGAAATGGCGCAACGTATTGTTCAGTCGACCGATCGTATAGAACCCGATAAAAAAATAATTGCAGACAAAGGAAAGGCGGATCGTTTACAGGCCTTTTTTTTCAAGAATGAACAAAAAGAGACGCGTTTTATTCTGAAAAAAATTAAACAATGGCAAAAAGAAGACGTATCGCTTTCGGAAATTGCCGTAATCTATCCCCAACATCGATTTTCGGAAGGTATTGCTGCTTTATTAATGAAGGAGCGCATTCCCTATCAGTTGGCATCCGGAAAAAATTTGATAGAACAGCCGCTTATTCAGAAAGTATTGCTTTATTTGAAACTTATCCGCGATCCTGCGGATACGCTGCTTTTGGAAACCTTGGTAAATGAGGAATTAGGTCATCATATTTATAAACAGATTCAGAATTTTCAGACACGTAGCGCAATCGGTTTTAAAAAAGCGTTGAATGATTATGGGACGCGTTCGGAAATAAGCGCAGAAAACAGGTTGAAGATAAACGGTTTTATCGGAAATATTGCCAATTTAATAAATCTGAAATCGTTTTACAGTTTTAATCGTCTTATTAAAGAAATACTGGAAAGTATTCACTCGCTGCGTCCATCTGTTTTAAGACAAAATGTACATAAACTGCCCGACGCCGATTATGCTTTAGAGAAATATTTCTTAAAAAAAGACAATCATATCTGGGTCTATCATGAAGATTCGAAAATAGCCTTTCTTGCTTTGAAAATGATTGAAAAAATAAAAAAAGGACAGGCGCATATTCTAAAAGAAAAAAATATTGTAAATATTTCACCGTCGGATTTTGCAATTATTCTTTCGCCTTTAAACGTCAATAGTCTGCCATGTCCTTATATTACAATATTTAATCAAAATCTTCCCGGAGCAAAAGGGAGTTTATCGCGCCTATTGCGCTGGCTGCAGAAACAAAGCGCAAGTAATGAATTTTCCCATTTTGAAAATTATGTTGTTTTCGATTTGGAAACAACCGGAAGAGACCCTGCCTCTTGCGCCGTTGTTGAAATTGCAGCCGTTAAAGTGGAAAAAGGCGAAATCGTTGAAGAGTTTCAATCCTTGGTTCATCCGAAAATTTCCATTGAGGAAGAGGCCATGGCCGTACATCATATATCGGAAGAGATGGTAAGCGATGCGCCTGTTATAGAAGAAATTCTACCGCAATTTATCGATTTTATCGGAGATAATTTAATTATTGCTCATAACGGCTACGCTTTTGATTTTAAGATTATTGACCGTTTAATGAAACAAATCGGTATGAAACGTTTGCCGAATATCCGTTACGATTCGCTTATATTAGCGAGAAATTTATACGCGCAAGAACGAAATTCGATTGACGCTTTGTCGGAGCGTATGGAGCTTGATGCGGGCACGCGTCATCGCGCCTTGGATGATGTTGTTGTGTTGCATAAAATTTTTCAGCGCATGCTTAATGACATGCAAAACACGGAACAAAAAACGCGTTATGAGGAGCTATGTGAGCATGTTGCGCTCGGGAATATATTGGAAAATCAATTAAAAGAGATAGCGGATCAAATATATTTTCAGGCCGGAATTCAGCGCTTGATCTCTCCCAATTCATTGCTTAAAAAAGAATATACGGATGAATTTGCAATTGATTTGAATGCATTAAACGATAATCTGACGCGTATTTATGAACGCTATAATGTGGGCAGGGCAATCTATAACATTGAAGATGAATATTATCGCCATATCATTGAAGCGGCAAATGAATTTGATCGTCTGCCTGTGGATGATGCCATTGCCGAGTTTTTATCTTATATATCTTTAATAAATCCGCAAGATCAATTGACGGATATAGACGCCGTATCCCTGCTTACTTTTCATTCCGCCAAAGGGCTCGAATTTAGAAAGGTTATATTGATGGGACTCGAAGATGAAAATATGCCCAGTTTTTTTGCCTATAAAAGCGACGATAATGACGATAGACCCGTCGTTAAAAAGATAGAGGAACAAAAACGACTGCTTTACGTTGGTATTACAAGGGCTAAAGAAGAGGTGATTTTTACCATTGTAAAAAACCGTTTCGGACGCCTGCAAAAATCTTCGCCTTTTATGGAAGAGATTAAAGACGGAATAGATATTACCGACATTGTTTAAGGTGTAATCGTTTTTCGATTCGAAATTTGTTAAATTTTTTAAATTTACCGTTAATAGTGGCGAAGAATAAAGTTTTGCATCTTTATCTTAAATCCATAAATTATATTTTTTAATACATTTGCGATATTACGGATAGCCTAATCTTTTGGGTTTTGTATATTTATTTAGTTTTTATTCCTGTTATAAAAAACAAAACTTTGCAAATTAATTGATAAAAACAGTATGTAAGTCGTTATAATTATAGCAGATACAAAACATTTATAAATTATGACATGATACTATTTAGGATATTACAAAAAATATCGGAAATGTTCTAAAAGAAGGATTTGTTTGAAATTCCAATACAATAAAAATTAGGGTAATAATGAATTCAAACGGGTGGAAAATTTTAAATAGAGACACAACCAGATCGGTTGTAAACGTAATTCTTGAAAACCGCAATTTACCGCCGGAGCACATGGACAGCTTTAGACTTTCGGATAGAATACACGATCCCTATTTGTTGCCCGATATGGAAAAAGGCGTAAATCGCATTTTGCAGGCGATAGAGCGCGAAGAGAAAATGGTTATCTTCGGCGATTATGACGTGGACGGCGTTACATCGACGGCTTTGATGATAAATTTTTTTCGCCGTATTGATTATCCGGTGCGTTACATATTGCCGCACAGAGAAAAAGACGGATACGGATTGCGCAATTCGGGAATTGACAAAGCTGAAGAGCTTGGCGCGGATTTGATTATAACCGTCGATAATGGCATTACCTCCGGCGACGCGGTTGAATATGCCAGAAAAAAAGGCATTGATATTGTCATTACCGACCATCATTTACAGGAAGGACAGCTGCCCGTTGCCGAAGCGGTAATCAATCCAAATCGAAACGACTCGCATTATCCATTTAAAACAATTTGCGGCGTGGCGGTTGCCTTTAAAGTCGTTCAGGCTATCAGCGAAAAATTGGTGCCGTTCAGATTTAGTACGGATGACGATTACAAACAGTTTCTGCTGGATCAGCTCGATCTGGTGGCGGTTGGCACCATTTCCGACGTAATGCCACTGCGGGATGAGAATTACGCTTTGGTAAAATTCGGATTAAAAGTGCTTGCCCAAACAAAAAAACCGGGTCTGATTGCTTTAAAAAAAATCAGTCGCGTCGACAACCGTAATATTACGCCTATATCGGTTGGTTTTTTTCTTGGTCCGCGGCTTAACGCTTCCGGACGAATAGACCAGGCCGACGTTTCTTTAAAATTATTGTTGAGTGAAAATAACGAGACGGCGGAAATGTATGCCAAGCAGTTGGAACTGATAAATAACAAACGCCAAACCATGCAGGCGCAGTACCTGAAATTTGCCATGGACGATCTGGAAAACAGGGATGAAATAAGAAAGGTAATTATCGTAGAGAATGAAAACTGGCAGAGCGGCTTGATCGGTTTGGTCTCGGGTCATTTAAAAGAACAATATAATCGGCCGGCTCTGGCTTTTACGCGCAACAACGACGGCGATTATGTAGGCTCGGCGCGCAGCGTAGGCTCGTTTCATATTACCGACGCCCTTTCCCAATTCAGCAAATATTTTGTTAATTTCGGCGGGCATCAAAAGGCGGCGGGATTGACGGTTTTTGCGGATAAGTACAGCCGATTTAAAGAAGAATTTCTTAAATATGCGGACGAAAAGATAAACGGGAATGTTCTTGAGGCGGCTTTAGTTGTAGATTCTTTTGTTGATATAGATCAATTAAACGTGCAGACGGCGAGATTAATACAGGATATCGGACCTTTTGGCGAGGCGAACCCGGAACCGATATTGGCTTTGCGCGGGGCTGTTATTAAAGATAAAAAACTTCTTGGCAAGGATAAGCATCTGAAGATTTTTGTGCAAAAAGGGCGGAATATTTACGAATGCGTTTGGTGGCGCAGCGCTAAGTATTATAACGAGCTTTATCCTGGCGAAGCGATTGATATCGCTTTTCATTTGAACATCAATAATTGGCAAAATGTGGATCGGTTGCAACTGACCGTTGCCGATATTCGTAAATATGATAATAATAAAGAGTAAAAGGGATTGCAGGTTGTTTTAAGATGTATTATTTTAAGTGTGGTTAGAGCGTTTAAGGCGTTGTGGCAATTGTTTCTCTCGCTTAAAAAAGTTCGTAGAAAAAAGAAACAGACGGCTTTATCGCGCGTATTTTTAATGAATATCATCGCTATTATGTCTTAAAGAGTTGACATATCGATTTGATTATCGTATGTTCAGCAACGCAAAAAAATATGAGGAAGTTTATGCAGGAACGACTTATTGAAATAATTGTTTTTTTATTAGGCGAATTCAGCCGTAATGAAAACAGCGAAAATTATGTGGATTTATCCAAAGAGCTCCTCTCGAAAGGATATAGCGAAAACGAAATAAATTTAGCCTATTCGTGGATATTTAATCATTTACAGAGCGGAAAAGAAAATCCGAAAGACGGTTTTGAATATGTTGCCGATTCCAATAGATTATTGCATGATTTGGAGAAGATTATAATTTCATCGGAGGCGTACGGATATCTGCTGCAAATGCGTCATCTCGGTCTTTTATCCGATTTTGATCTTGAATTGGTGATTGAGAAGGCCATAACGCTGGGAACGTCCGATATTTCTCTCGATGATATAAAAAGTATAGCGGCGTCATTAATTTTTAATTCCGATTCGAATTTCAATTTCGACGGTTATTTTTATCATAAAGGAAGTAATACGATCCATTAAAGGCATTGTTGAAAGAGAGTTTTTTTATGACAGACAAATCATTGGTGATCGTTGAATCGCCGGCAAAGGCTAAAACAATTAATAAATATCTTGGAAAAGATTTTACGGTTGCGGCCTCCGTGGGGCATATTATCGATCTCCCGCAAAAAAAGATCGGCGTAAATATTGAGGATAATTTTAAACCGGAATATGTTACGAAAAATGAAATATTGTTTAAGACTCCCGAAATAGAAAATATGCCAAAAGAAATATATACCGACGATATGTGGAAAGAATATGACAAGCGGTGTATAGCTTGTGGAAAATGCACTATTGTATGTCCGACTTGTTCATGTTTTACAAGTGTTGATGTAAAACAGGATGATGGTAGTTCAAAAAGGGAAAGAATTTGGGCAAGTTGTCATGTTGACGGTTTTACAGATATTGCAGGAGGGCATAGTTTTAGAATTACA
>CAYRJN010000189.1:0-7392 GCA_964424545.1 uncultured Calditrichaceae bacterium | reverse complement strand
TCGTCTAGGGGTCTAGGACACCGCCCTTTCACGGCGGCGACAGGGGTTCAAATCCCCTTGGGAGTACATAAAAGCCATATTGCGTAAGCGATATGGCTTTTTTTATGCAAAAAAGGAGAAAAATGCGCAGTCAAAAATACAAGGGCATTTTTGTTTTCATAATTCTATCCCTGATTTGGAGTTCCACCTGGTTGGTGATTAAAATCGGCTTGGATGTTGTGCCGCCTTTTCTTGCGGCCGGCTGGCGTTTTCTGGCTGCTTTTATTGTATTACTAATATATTTTTATAAACTTAAATTAATATTTCCGCGAGATTTCAAATCGCATCTGTTTTTTATCGCATTTGCCATGTTGAATTTTACAGGGGGCTATGCAGCCGTTTATTGGGGAGAACAATATGTAAATTCAGGATTAGCCAGCGTTTTATTTTCGGTAATGCCCTTTTATGTGATTTTATTTTCTCTCAAATTTTTACCCTCTGAAGAGTTGACAATAAAAAAAGCGCTCGGTGTTGTGGTCGGTTTTATCGGCGTGGCCGTCATTTTCAGCGATCAATTGCATTTCGAGCATCCTATGGCGCCGTACGCCATGTTTGCTTTGATAATCAGCCCGGCTTTTTCTGCGGCGGGTTCCGTTAGCGCTAAAGTTGCGCGTCAAAAGTATCATACCGTAACTTTGATGACCCTGCCGCTTCTTTATACATCCGTTTCTTTTTTTATATTACATTTTATTTTTGAAAAAAACATGTCGGTAACCTATGATATGAAAGCGATTTTATCGATTCTTTATCTCGGCGTTTTTGGCACGTCCATCGCTTTTTTATTATATTTCCGTATGTTGAAACGCGCTTCGGTTGTTTTAATGTCTCTCGTTACCTATACGGCTCCGCCTTTGGCGTTGATTTGGGGCTGGTTGATTCTTGATGAACATATTTCAGCATCCCTGTTTATCGGTATGCTGATTATTTTTAGCGGTATTGCCTTAACGGCTAAAAAATAAATTTTGAAATTCAATTATGTTTACAATAAACATTAGAGATCTGACGTAAAAGTTTTACGAAAAGCGCAAAATCAATCTATTGTATTATAGGAGATCGGTTTATGAAAAACATGAAAAAGATAATAATAATATCTATCTTATCTGTGTTCACTTTGCTGGTCGTTGGCGTCGGCTGGTATCTCTATAAAGCTTTACCGATCGGTACGGGTTTTACAGCAAAATATCTTTGTTCCAGCACCTTTATTTCGCACCGTGACCCTAAGGTTGTATTTGAACAGGATATAGCGCCGGTTAATCCTTTGTTCGCTAATATTGACTGGCAAATTAATTATGATGAAAAAACGGTTACGGCCTCCGCATTCGGAATTGTTAGATCCAAAGCCATATATCGCGAGGGATGCGGTAGCACGCTGCTTGCGGGGATAACTGAAAAAGAACTGAGACAACAGGATTTTTATAAATATCAGCGTAAAAAAGTTCTCGAAGATTCTTTATGGGGAAATTTGTCGGATATCAAAAAAAATGCGCTTGATCTGCAAATCAATATAAAAAAACTTAACGAAGCATTAGACGAGGCGTTTAGGGAAAATGATCCTCAGCGCCCCAAATATACGCGCGCCGTACTCGTGATATATAAAGATAAGTTAATTGCCGAACGCTATGATAAAGGCATCAATGCACAAACGCCTTTACTGGGCTGGTCGATGAGTAAAAGTATCACCAACGCTTTGGCCGGTGTATTGGTAAAAAAAGGAATGCTTGATATTTATAAAGCCGCGCCTGTTCCCGAATGGAAAAACGAAAGCGATCCGAGACATAAAATAACCGTAGATCAATTGTTGCGTATGAGCAGCGGATTAGCCTTTGAAGAGGTCTATGCGCCTTTAAAAGATGTAACCGATATGCTTTACGGCAGCTATGATTTTGCCGCTTTTGCCGCGAATAAAAAACTGGAAACGCCCCCCGATAGTAAATGGTATTATTCCAGCGGTACGGCAAATATTGTGGCGCGTATTATTCGCCAAAGCATCGAAAAAATAGAGAAAAATTACTATAAATTCCTTTATGAGGAATTCTTTGATAAAATCGGGATGAAAAGCGTGTTATTGGAGGCGGATCCCTCCGGAACTTTTGTTGGCTCTTCGTATGTTTTTGCCGTTCCGCGTGATTGGGCGCATTTCGGGCTACTCTATTTACATAACGGTGTTTGGCGGGGAGAACGTATTTTGCCGGAAAATTGGGTAAGCTATACCGTTACGCCCACTCCGAAAGCGCCAATGGGGAAGTACGGAGCCCATTTTTGGTTAAACAGGGGCGATAAAACCAATCCGCAAAACCGCCGTTGGCCTGATGTGCCTCGCGACGCTTTCGCCGCTCTGGGCTTTCAGGATCAACAGGTGGTTATTATTCCTTCGCGGAATTGCGTGTGCATTCGTTTCGGAGCCACATCAAGCGGAAACTGGGATACCAATCTTTTTATCGGCTCTATTTTAAAGGCGCTGCCGCGGTAATAGCGAATCAATTGTAATCTCTATTTAATGATGTACCAGTTCCATTCTAGGGCGGGAATGTTTACGGATAGAAGAGCATTATAGCATCGATCAATCTGTAATTCAAAATCTTTCTCGTTGCTTTCGCTGATTCGGGCTTTATTTTCCAAACCCGTGTAATATAGATTTATGCGTATCTCTTTTTTTATGGGCACGGAAAGGGGATTGTAGAGAATCAGCAGTCCTTTTTCTTCTATAAAAGGGAATACATGCAGAATGCCGCCATAATCGCGCCCGTCTGGGTGGCGAATATGGATTATATCGGAATCGAGAATGGGCGGTGGGCTTTGTAAAAATCCACCCACTTTTTGACGATAGCTCGTGTTTGCGGCGAGTCATCCGGTCCGCGTTGCCTGGGATGTTTGGCGGACATACAAAGATCGCCCGGATAAGAGCCATCGTGTTCCAGCACGTCCTGACCGGGTTTTTTTATAAAAATTATACAGTTTGCCAAAATACTCCATACCCCATTCGCTGCACAAGCAGGGAGAAGGTCCGAATGTGGGCTTCATGCCTTTCGGCATCACCACATCTTGCTCGGGATTGATGCTGCTGCTGGCCAGCAGGGAGTAACCGCTAAGGGCAATACTTTTTTATGGGCATAATCGGCCAGCTCTTTCATGCGCTCTAAATTATTATCGCTTTGGTTCTCAAGATTAAAACCACCGCCGAAAGTCATGATAATCAGTTCAAACCTTACATCGGTGAACTGCTTAATGGCCAGTTTAACCTCTTTATTATCGGCTTTGCGCACATGCATTAGGGTCGGGTTTTCGGTAACCCATGACGCAATTATTCTATACATACGACGTTGAGCCAACGCTTTGCGTTCTTTATCGTAGCTGTTGTTTAGCAATTCAAAAATGCGGAAAGAGTAGAAGGTATCTTTTGGATGCGAAATAAAATCAGGTCCGAAAATTATAGTTTTTTTATTGAATTAAGACAAACGATTGCCTATATTAAAATTAATTGTATAAATTGTATTTTTCAACCAAAATCAGGAGTTTTTTATGGCTGATAAAATCAGATGGGGAATAATAAGTACGGGACATATTTCGGGACGTTTTGCTGAAGCCTTGGAAATTTTACCGGATGCCGAATTGGTCGCCGTAGCATCGCGAAAATTGAAATCGGCGCAGGAATTTGCCGAACGTTATAATATTCCCAAAGCTTATGCGACATATCAAGAGCTGGCGGACGATGCGGATATAGACGCCGTTTACATCGGTACGCCGCACACCTTTCATCTTGAAAACAGCGTTATGTGTATGCGTAAAGGCAAAGCTGTGTTATGTGAAAAAGCCCTGACCATCAATGCCGCCGAAGCGCGCGAAATGGTGCGCGTGGCGCGGGAGGAAAATGTCTTTTTAATGGAAGCAATGATTCCGCGGCAGGTACCGCTGCTAAAAAAAGTAATTAATTGGATTAAAGACGGTCGTATCGGGGAAGTACGTATGGTGAAGGCCTCGCGTATGGCTCGCGGTGATTTCGACCCTGAAGCGCGCCAGTTGAATCCCCAATTGGGCGGAGGGGCGCTTTTGGATGTGGGCGTTTATGTCATCTCTTTTGCCCAGCAGATTTATGGTAAAGCGCCTGTTGAATCACTGGGATTAAGCCATATCGGCGAAATCGGCTCGGATGAGCAGGGGGTAGTTGTTTTAAAGTATGATAGGGGCGAAATCGCCGATCTCTCTTATGCTTTACGAACCGATGCTGTTAACGAAGCCTATATTTTAGGTACCGAAGGCTATATCAAAGTGCACGATCTTTTTGCCGTTCCCAACAAAGCTTCACTGTTTATCGATAGAAAAGAGGTTGAAGTGATTGAAGAGCCGATCATCGGTAATGCCTTGAACTATGAGGCCGAAGAGGTGATGCGCTGTTTGCGGGAAGGATTGAAAGAATCGCCTTACATGCCTTTGGATGAATCGATTTTGATTATGGAAATCATGGATGAAATACGCAAACCATGGGGTCTTGTTTATTCCAACGATATTAAAATTGAAAAAGGCGATATTTGATATTAATAATTGGTGATTAGCGCTTTGTGAGTGATTCTTAAGTAAGATGGAAAAAAATAGTTAGGAAAAAATAAAAAGTAATCCGGTAAAATTTTATCGGAATTTATTATGGCAATTGGAATGGATACAAAGGAAAATTAGGGGATCTTTCTAAGTATACATCAATTAAAACGGGGAAATTAAATGAATAAATATTCGATACCCAATACGGATTTAAACGTCTCGCGTATTGCTTATGGTACCACGGGAATAAGCGGAACATGGAGTAAAGATGCGGTTACGGACGAGGTTGTTGCCAAAGGGGTGAAATCGGTTGCTGCGGCTTTGGAAAACGGTATTAATTTTTTCGATCTGGCCGATATTTATGCTTTCGGAAAATCGGAAATGGTTTTCGGTAAAATCATGAAAGAACTGAAGATAAAGCGGGATGAAATTATTATTCAATCCAAATGCGGCGTGCGTTTCGAAGGCGAACCCAATCCCGACTCTCCGGGACGATATGATTTTACTTACGAACATATCATCAATTCGGTAAACGGTTCCTTAAACCGTCTTGATATCGAACAGCTTGATATTTTACTGCTGCACCGCCCGGATCTGTTAATGGAACCGGACGAAGTCGCCAAAGCATTCAGCGATTTAAAACAAAGCGTTAAGGTGCGTTACTTCGGCGTCAGTAATTTTAATGCCGGATATATGACGTTGCTGCAGAACAGCATGGATCAACCGCTTGTGGTCAGTCAGCTTGAAATCAGTATCATGCACCATCATGTAATTAATGACGATGTGATGGTTAATCAATTGCGAAACGAATATGGCTCAGCCGCCGGATTATTGACACACTGCCGTTTGAATAATATTCAGGTGCAGGCCTGGACGCCGGTGGCCTACGGCAGGATATTTAACCCGTCAGAGGACGCCGGTGAGAGAATTAAAAATGTAGCGAGACAGCTTACTGTTTATGGAGAAGAAAAAGGCTGTGGTGAAGATTCAATCGCCCTGGCCTGGTTGCTGCGCCACCCGGCAAAGATTCAGCCGGTAATCGGCACAACAAAACCGGCAAGAATCGCCAGTTCCTGTAAAGCGGACGAAATTGAATTGAGCAGGGAAGAGTGGTATACTCTGTTCAATCTGGCTAGGGGGAAGAACGTTCCATAGACGATTAGATATTCAATACTTCCGAATATTTCGGCATGTCGATTTCAAATAATAAAAATCATAGACGAAAGTCGAAGCTCGTTAGCGTTTCAATAGAGAAAACTTTGTTTTTTTGAGCGAATTTAAAGTCTATTTTTATTAATCAAGTCAAATTATTCCAGCGCGTTTTAAACAGGAATCCAATTTGTGTGATTTAGATTCTCCCTTGAAGTATTCGGGAACGACAAACTGTTATGTTTTAATCTGGGTTAAATGAACAAGTTTATCTCCTTGCCAACGGCGGAATATCCCGATATTCTTGTATCTGGGCTTGTCCGGATTATGTTATTTCAAGTAAGAATTAAAAGAAACTTAAATTTTCCAAGAAAACGATTGTTTTAATTACAGCCCGTTGTAATTTTATGAAGGGAATAATTAAAATGGCAGTTTTTAGATTAAAATTATTATTTCTGTTTGCAACAAGTATATTAATTGTTAACTGCGGCAATGATCATCCGCGAGTGGGGGAAAAAAACTTTACTCTTTGGTATGTGCAGCCGGCTGAGAAATGGGTGGAAGCATTACCGGTAGGCAACGGGCGGCTTGGCGCCATGGTCTTCGGCGGTATCAATAAAGAGCGCATCCAGCTTAACGAAG
The DNA here is from genome assembly GCA_964424545.1 of uncultured Calditrichaceae bacterium. GTDB lineage: Bacteria > Calditrichota > Calditrichia > Calditrichales > Calditrichaceae > JAUVIB01. The sequence continues at coordinate 1,029 of CAYRJN010000189.1, read as the reverse complement.
AGAGCGTTTGGGCGGGAACGCGCGTTAATAATAATAATCCCGGCGCGGCAAAGCATATAAAAGAGATTCAAAGACTGCTGCTGGCGCAAGAAAACGAAAAAGCGCGCAAACTGGCCGAAAAATATTTACTGGGCACACCGCCGCGCATTCGTTCTTATCAAACACTGGGCGAGCTGAATCTCAATTTTTCTTATCGGGATAAAAGCGGAACTGATTATTATAGAGACTTAAACCTCGCCGCCGGAGTCGGTTCTGTGCGTTTTAAAACGGGAAAGGAGACCGTTCAACGGGAGGTTTTTGCTTCGGCTGTGGATAATGTCATTGTTGTGCATCTTTCCGGCAGCGCTCAGGGATTATTAAATTTTACGATTTCGTTAACGCGTCCCAAAGACGCCGAAGCGACGACGGTTAACAATAATACCCTATTGATGCTGGGGCAGATAATGGATACGGATAAACCGGAACGCGGTCCGCTCGGCATGCATTTGAAATTTGCCGCTAAACTGATCGCTGAAAATAAAGGCGGGCTTATTAAGGCCGTTGATAATCAACTCCGTATAAAAGGCGCCGACGAAGTTACGCTGTTTTTGACGGCGGCAACGGATTATAATATCAATAAATTGAATTTTGATCGTTCTATTAATCCGCTTGAAGTGTGTGATAATATTTTGCAAAAAGTCGCAAAAAAATCCTATACAGCCATAAAAAAAGATCATATTGCCGAACATTCGGCAATTTTTAATCGGGTGACGATTGATCTCGGCGATAATCTCAAATCCGACGTGCCTACAGATAAACGTTTGCAAATCGTAAAAAAAGGCGGACAAGACAATGCTTTACTGGCGCTTTATTTTCAGTATGGACGCTATTTGTTGATGGACAGTTCCCGTCCGCCCGGCGTATTACCCGCAAATCTTCAAGGAATCTGGAACGAGCATATCAACGCCCCATGGAACTCCGATTTTCACACTAATATAGGGCTTCCTTAAAAAGTCATAACGCATTAAAAATATTGAAATTATATACAAT
>CAYRJN010000188.1:0-7458 GCA_964424545.1 uncultured Calditrichaceae bacterium | reverse complement strand
TTAATAATATTATTACTATTGATATTCTATTAATTTTCATAAGAATAACCATTTTTTTCGCTATAATACGCTACTTTTTTAAAATACCATCAAAAACAGGGCTACAAAGTATTATTCAATATTAATTTCAGAAGCCTCTCAACCTGTAAAATTTTAGGGAAATGGTATACCAAAAGTATAGCCAAATCCTATATTATAAGAAAATTCCACTCTTATATGGGACTCCATATACAAAACCGGAGATACTCCAACTTTTAGGAATGGTCCTGTTTTTTCACTTTGATATCTAACTCCTAAAACACCATGTACCATAAATCCTTTGTAAGTATCGATAACTTCCGAAATTGAACCACAGTTTTTTGTATAGATAACTCTCCCATGAGATAATCCTGTTCCAAGCTCTAATTTATACTTTTGCTTTCCAAATAAATACGAATAATTAAAAGAGAGTAATTCTCTAACTATTATATTTTTCTCACATAAGATAGCATCCGCATAGCACAAATCAAATGAATGGCGACCATCATAAACAAATCCTACATTTAATCCGGCGACTATCGCCCTTCCCCCTATTTCCGCATTTATGTTAATAACATTATTTATAATATTTCCAAAACCTGTTACAAAATATCCGCCTTCTCTCTCCTTTATGAGAAGGACATTATGCTGTTTGGCCAACGCTTCGGCAATAAATTTGCTTAAGGTAAACAATGAATCAATATTTTTATATTCAAATTCTACCTCTTTTCCGGCATTAAAAATACCATTTTTACCAAAAATAAAATTATCCAAACAAATCTCTTGCCCGGATTTAAACCATATAGTGGTTGTTAATGCAGAGGAATATAAATTCCGGCCACAAAACACAACGAATAGTAATATGATAATATGTTTAGTAGATCTTTTCATAGATTTCGTTTTTAACACACTTGTAAAGTTTGATTTATTATCTTTCATCCGTAAAGGGTTTTAACCATTCTTTACAGTCTTCGGCTATTTTAAGCGCATTATTGCCGCTTATTTGGCGGATAAAATTGATTGCCGTCTCCTGAGTTTTACCGTGTTGAGCTTTTAAATACAGATTTAAAATATTAGTGGAGCCTTTTAATATAGGCTCACATAATTCCGGAGAGATTTCCGTTTTTCATAGAATCGAAATAATCCTTTGAAGCAGAAACAAATTATCCCCGATCAAAAGATATTCTATAGACATTACCGCCGGCTCCCAGTCAATTCTCCTAATATCTTTATCAATATTAAACAAAACCGTAGAGGAATAAAAACGCAACGTATCATCTTTAAAACGCTGTAAATTCAATACTTTCCACCATACGGCATCATATTCAGTAAAATTCATTTGAATGGCCGTGGCACTTCCCGATTTTATCGAAACTTGACCAATTTAGGATTGTTTTCAAGGAATACCGTTTAAACAATTCATCCTATTAAGATACTCGTTTTAAACAGCAAATTGCATATTAAAGAAAAGAAAAAACAATAGCAAATGCATATTCGTAATTTTTTTTATTTAGTCTACCAGCTTCGATTCCTGCGTCTTATTAAGATTCTCTTTCAGTTTGAATTGCTGAGGACGCTCTTTTAAAACGCGGCGCAGCCAGCTTTCGGGATATCCTTTTTCCATTGGACGGCCGGGTTGATCCTGCACATAGCCATCGTTGTATTTCGCGATGATATGGCGGGCCAGCTCTTTCCATCTTTGAACAACTATCTTAACGTGCGAAACGGAATAATCCGTAAGGAAGCGCTCCGCCAAATCCGGATTTTTTTTAGCCAACTGTGCGGCAGCCTCTTCCACGGCAGGCTGAACGCCCAGCATCTCATCTTCTAAAGCCGACTGAACTTTTTGTATATCTATAATCATATAGGAATATTTAAGATTAGCATAATTGGCCACAAGATTAAAAATCCACCAGGCCGAATCCCAGCTGAATTCGGAAAGCTTACCCATGACCAGCTCTGACGGGAGTTCGTTAATACTGCAATAAAGCGGCATATAACAGGAAGTGTATGTATCGTCCAATCCATACCATAAAACACCGCCTACAGCATCCGGTAAATGATTGCGAGACTGTGATACAAACGAAAATCCTGTTTGCTGGGTAGAAATAGGACGTTCCCAGACATATTCCATACTGTCAACTTTCCATGATATGGGACGCCAGCGGTTCGGCGATCCGTAAGGCCCGGCATCAATGCCTTTGGTCATATCATAAGGCGTGCCTTCGTAATGATCGCGCATCAGGCCAAAAACATCTTTTACGTCCAGTTTTTTATCGGGTTTAATCCACAAAGGATAAGGTTCGGCCTGTGGGGCACCGCGATGATAGTCAGCCGAAAAATTCCGCGATGGCGCCGAACGGCGGAAGATACTCCAGATCCGCGTATCGGCATAGCGCCGGTTGCGCGGCGTATCGGGACAATAGGCTTCGTTAAAACGGAAAGGCCGGCCGGATTTCGGATTATAATAACCCTTTTCTACAGCCAAAGATATAACATTTTTAGAATAGAGACAGTTTTCAGAATCATCTAAAGGAAAAGTACTTATACGTGATTTGTTGGCATGACAGGAAATATAACCGTCAGGAATGCGCAATGCCACCCACTCCGCACCCTTGCCGCCCGGCCCCGGACCGATCATTTCCATGATCCAGGCTTCGTTAGTATCGCCGATGGAAAACGTTTCGCCGGTAGAACGATAACCGTACTCTTCCACTAACTTTCCCATAATCTCAACCGCCTCGCGAGCCGTACGGGCGCGCTGCAAAGCAAGATTCATTAATGTCCAATAAGGAAGCAGCCCTTGTGGGTTTTGCAGTTCTTCCCTTCCGCTGAAAGTGGTTTCTCCGATAACCAACTGATGTTCATTCATCAATCCAACCACTTTATAGGTGTGCGCAGGCTGGGCAATTTTTCCTGTCAGTTTTCCTCCCCAATATTGTATCTTTAGAGAATCGCCTGGCTGATGATCAGCAGCGGGCGTTATTTTAACATGAGGATGAAACTCGCCGTCGCAGGCATAAGTAATCATCACCGAATTGTTTTTACTGGCGCCCTTGGTTACTAAAATGCTTGTACAGGCATTAAGCCGAGCGGCCGTTAAAACCACTGTAAAAATAATAAGGAATAAAAAAACGCGGCCGTTACGCTTCATGACTACCTCCTATTTGTCTATAATCATTATTTTGTTTTTTCAAAATTAAAAAAAAATTAACATTATTTTTCATTTCCGTACGAGTTGATATCTTTCACTCCTACTAATAACAGGGACTACCGCTCCCGATTCGTCGGAAGCACAATGACAAATACTTACTTTTGTGAAGTAGGAGATAAACGACACAGCGGAACCAATCAAGCGACAATGATATTAACTTTCCTTTTCATACTGTTTAAGCCACGCTTTACAGGCAGCGGCATCCGAAAGCGTTTGATTTCCGCTTATTTGACGAATGAAATTTATGGCTATTTTTCTTGTCTCATTATGTTCGGCATTTAAATATAAATTTAAAATACGGGTAGAACCGGCTAATATCATTGGTGCCAATTCGGGTGATATTTCAGTCTTAACCAAAATCGAAAGAATTTTTTGAAACAAAAATAAATTTGTTCCGTTTAAAAGTGCATTAATTGACACAACCGCCGGCTCCCAGTTAATCTTTCTTATATTTTTTTCAAAATTTTGCAAAACAAGAGCGGCATAATAACGCAACATAACGTTTTTATCGCGTTGCAAACTAAATATTTCCCACCACACCGCGTCATATTCGTTAAAATTGGAAAGCACAGCCATGGCAATGCCTCGATTCAAGATATTCGAATCATTATTCAAAACCCACAAAGCAAGATTTAAATCGGAAATCTTGTCCTTTGATTTTAAAAAGCTCCAAAATCTTTCAACATCCTCTCTTATCTCGCCTTGAGAAGCTAACTTTGATTTCGCCTTTTCAATTTCGCCTTTTCTAACAAATTCATAATAGTTGATACCGAAATAGTACACTTTATAATTATCTCTTATTAGATTCGCGCATTTGCTGTATTCCGATAAAACATCTAATGAGTCCGGCGGATTTTGTAAATATTTTAATTTTCCGTTGTTATTATCTTCAATAACACAAACAACCGTATAATAAGAAGATGATTTGTGGTTGTCCTCATAAAATGCTACCGAAACTTCCGGAAAACCGAAATCCTGTACCATTTGCCCGGCGCAAGCATGAAGCGGTTTGCCCTTGCCCAGAACTTTCATAGAGTCTATAAGGGTTTTGCCGTCCCATTTTTTCAACCCCAAAATTTCCAGCCTTCCGCTTTCCGTCATAAAAACCTGTGAATGCCCTATCGACATTAAAAGCAAAAGACCGAAAACAATAGTTTTTTTCATTACTACTCCTTCCCTTTTGTGTTTAACGCGGCGTTTGACTCGCGGCGAATTTAGTTATCTAATGTATATGCTCGTTAAGTTAGTTTAAAAAAACCATGTCTGGATTGCAAACACTAAAAAAATTATTTAAAATGTATCCTTAACAGCGGATTTTATGAAAATTTTAAATTATGCAACGATTGAATCGATTCCTATGGGAGCCACTTAATATTCATATTTGCTCCTGAAAATCTATTTATTTAAATTTAGCGATATATCTGATTACAATAAAAAACTTAATATGGATTTTCTTTATGATTGATTTAAAATACATTCGTGAAAATACGGAAAAAGCCAAAGCAGGAATCGCCTCAAAAGGCGAAATGGGCAATATCGACAAACTGCTGGAACTTGACGCTCAAAGACGAAAACTTATTTTTGATGTTGAAGAATTAAAAAAAGCAAGGAATGAAAATTCCAAACTGGTTTCTCAATATAAAAAAGAAGGCAGGGACGCCGCGCCGCTTATCGAAAAAACAAAAACTATCTCCGCGCAAATTAAAGATATGGATGGACGCATAAGCGATCTTGATAAAGAGATATTTAATGAACAGAGCCGCATTCCCAATATTCCCCATGAAAGCGTTCCCGTCGGAAAAAACGAAACGGATAATGTGGAAATCGCAACATGGGGCGATAAACCCGTTTTTGATTTTCCCGTAAAAAATCATTTGGAGCTCGGCGAACGACTGGATATCCTCGATTTTAAACGAGGCGGCAAAATCAGCGGCAGCGGCTTCCCCGTTTATAAAGGGCTCGGCGCTCGCCTCGAACGCGCTTTGATTAATTTCATGCTGGATATTCATATCGATAAACACGGCTACACGGAAATTTTTCCGCCTTTTGTGGTAAACCGCGAAAGCATGTTCGGCACGGCGCAGCTTCCAAAAATGGAAGACGATATGTATCATGCGGAAAAAGATGATCTTTTCTTGATTCCTACGGCCGAAGTGCCCGTAACCAATCTGCATCGCGACGAAATGCTTCCGGCGGAAAAGCTGCCGATTAAATATACCGCTTATTCGGCCTGTTTCAGACGCGAAGCCGGTTCATACGGTAAAGATACCCGCGGATTTTTACGCGTCCATCAGTTTAATAAAGTTGAAATGGTTAACTTCGTCAAGCCGGAAGATTCCTATGAACGATTGGAAGGTCTGCTTGGCGAAGCGACGGAAATCCTGCAAGCGCTGGAAATCCCTTATCGTATTTTAATGCTGTGCACGGGCGACCTCAGCTTTGCCGCGGCCAAATGTTACGACATCGAAACATGGTCGCCTGCCGAAGATAAATGGCTGGAGGCTTCCAGCGTCAGTAATTTTGAGGATTTTCAGGCACGGAGAGCCAATATCCGTTTCAAAAGGGAAAAAGGCGCCAAACCGGAATTTGTTCACACGCTTAACGGCTCGGGATTGGCAACATCGCGCTTGATGGTTTCCCTACTTGAAAATTATCAAACCGACGAAGGCACCGTTATCGTTCCAAAGGTATTACGCCCTTATCTAAACGGACTATCCGTAATCAAAAAAGCGGAGTACTAATGGTAGACCAAATCAGAAGCGCTGTCTTTCTTTTTTTTACTATATTAACAACGTTCATCGGTTCGGTAATTGCTATAATCGCCGGGCTTTTTAATCCTTACGGAACCGTGGTTAACGGCATTATTCGCAATTGGGCAAAATTTTTACTTTGGGTGGCCGGCACAAAGATTGAAGTAAGCGGACTAGAAAAATTAGACCTAAGTCAGCCTTATATTTTTATGGCTAACCACCAAAGTAATTTTGATATTCTCGCTTTATCTGCCAATATTCCCGGCACCTCGCGATATATCGCCAAGAAAGAACTTTTTAAAGTGCCTTTTTTCGGACTGGGAATGAAACTGGCCGGCATTATAAAAATTAACCGCAGCAATAAAGAAGAAGCCAAAGAGAGTATTAATAAAGACGCCATCGAGCGTATCAATAAAGGCGTTTCCGTAATTATTTTTCCCGAGGGCACACGCAGCCGCGACGGGAAAATCCACCCTTTAAAAAAAGGCGGTATAATCCTTGCTATCGAAGGCGGTATTCCCACTGTACCAACCGTGCTTTCGGGAACATTTCATATTATGAATAAATCGTCGTTAAAGCTGAAAAAAGGTCGTATTAAACTTGACTTTCTTGATCCAATTGCTACCGACAAATATACCTATGAAGATCGTAACACGCTTACCGAATTAGTTTACCAAAAATTAACGTCGGTTTTTGATCCAGAATTTAATAAACATTAGGGAAGAACAATCGTTTCATAAGTAATTTTATAAACTGATAAACCTCTTATTTCGGAGATATTACACTAATACTATCCTTACGCTTTGTAGTACAATATGGAAAGAAGTTTTCTGTTGCGTGTTGATGAGATTTCTCTGATGGGATTGCTTCTTCCGCCGTTGCGGTCTTGTAATGACAAACAGAATGACCTTGCCCTATTAACCAAACTTGGCTATTAAAAAAAATCACCAAAATTTCACTTTTTTTGGATAGCAACAATAGCTAACATATTGTTATTATTGGTCTGAAGATTTATAAGGCGTATATGTAGTGTTGTCGGAATGTTGATATGCATCCCCTTTTTCGTATATTTAACCCATGTTTATTCGTGTAGTTAAAAAACAACGCGGCAAGAACGCTAACTCCTTTATGCAATTCAACCTCGTTCAATCCGTTAGAATTAACAAGAAGGTTAAACAGAAAATTATTCTATATCTCGATCCTGATCCACTTCTTAGAGATCCGGATAATAGAAAATTGTCCTCAATATGCTTTTTTAAACAAAATGATTTATTTGATTATAATGCCCCAAGACAGTTAGTTAAACTTGCCGATGCCCTTTATCAAAAATATTTAGTAAAATATGGGGATAATGCCGATGAAAAGGTCTCCATTCCACCGCCTTTCGACAAGGGCGATTATCAAGAAGCTGATGTAAAAACGGATGGCAAGGCTACGGATATAAATTGGAGAATAAAAGCGAATAAAGTAAAAGAG
>CAYRJN010000187.1:0-7473 GCA_964424545.1 uncultured Calditrichaceae bacterium | reverse complement strand
AATGATTTGTTAAAGCTATTAAAATGATTGATTCTCTAAAAATCTAAATATTGGGCGTAAAACAGTCATTGGTTGGAAATTCATTTTTTTAAATGAAGAATATGGAATAATGACCAATGAGAAACTTTGAATTTAGATGCTGGATATTCAATTTTCATTCTATTCCGCATCGGAAATTGTTAAAATTATTGCTTACGTTCCGTAATAACATTAACTTTACATTATGAAATTTTTTATAGCGTTTTTTTCGGCGCTGTTTATCATACAATCTTCCCTGGCGGATGACTTTAAAATGCTTAGCGCCAACCGTATCGCAGGTTTAATACCCGAAATTCAGGACGCTTACGGCGTAACCTTTCGCGATTTGAATAATGACCAATATCCCGACCTTTATATCGTCTGTTTTCGCGGCTTAAATCGTCTGTTGATAAATAACGGGGGTATTATTCCTTTTGTAGGCCGAACCATATCAAGCGGATTGGGCGGTTATTTGATGCGCCGTGGAAAAACCAATTTGGAATTGGGTTCCAATGCGGCAGATTTTAACAACGACGGCACCCCGGATATCTTTATTGCCGGCTGGGGTAAAACACACAGCCTTTTTAAAAATATGGGCGCATTAAGATTTGAAAATATTACCAAAGATCTTAATGTGCTGGGCTTGGCCGACATTAATCAAGCGCTTTGGTTTGACGCCGATAACGACGGCTACCTTGATATATTCTTAACGGATGAACATTACAGTAACCGTTTGTTAATTAATCGGGGCGATGAAACCTTTAAAGAAACGGTTTGGACGAATAAGATTTTCGGCTCGCAGACAAGTCAGGGCGCCTGCGCCGGAGATTTTGACAATGACGGCGATATGGATATATATATCGCCAATTGGGGACATCCCGATAATTTGTTGTTTAACGACGGACGCGGCTTTTTTACTGAAGTCGACATCGATTTACCTACTCTTAAAGGTAATTATATTTCCAACAGCGCCGCTTGCGCCGATGTGGATAATGACGGCGATTTGGATTTGTTCGTCGCTACGCGCGACGGCTATATTTTTTGCTATAGAAATACCGGCGGTTCCTTTACGCTGATGAAGGATATTGCCTTTGCTCATCCCGGAGATTTTATTTACGGTTTGCTTTTTGAAGACTTCAATCAAGACGGCTGGTTAGATTGTCTGATTACGGCAAAAGGCATAAATAGGCTTTATTTAAATGACGGCAGAGGGGCTTTTGAAAATAATTTTGACAGCGATAGTTCCAGCGCATACAGCACCGGTTCGGCGGCGGCCGATCTCGACCTGGACGGTGATTTGGATATATTTATTTCCAATAAAAACAGTGATTGCCAACTTTTTCTTAATCCTTCCAATAAAAAAAACTATCTTATCTTGAAATTTGTCGGGATAAAATCCAATCGTGATGCGGTCGGTACAAAAGTATCGCTGTTTAAAGGCAATGGCAATCATAGGAAATTAATCGCTTATCGTGAAGTAGGCGTTAATCGTTCCTATTTATCATCCGGCTCGGCGCAATTGTTTTTTGCCATCGATGATTTTGACAGCTTACAAATGGAAGCATTGTTTCCCAGCGGGAAAAAAGTGTTGCGGGATAATTTTGAACCGGGTAAGCGATATGTGATTAAAGAGTATAGCGCTTTTGTCAGCGCGCTCTATTTAAGTCAAAAATTTGTTTTGTTTCATATTAAACAAGCCTCCTTTTGGCTTAATACTTTTTTATTACTGTTTTTGTTCGGCTGGCTTTATCTTTATACTTATTACGGTGTAAGACGCTATAACTGGCATGCTTTTCAAATGGCGACATTGTTAATAATTTGGCTCTTTGGGGCGATCAGTCTTATTTTTATTCTGCGCGAGCGCTCCTTTTTCGCTATCCTTATTTCTCTGCTGGGTTTTTCCGTTTCCGGTTCGTTGCCGCTTAGCGTTTATTTTGAATTTCAGAAAAAACAGCGAGAAAGGCAGTCCGCTTTTAATGAAGGATTACGGGAATTTAGCGAAGAGATGATGAGGATTTATGATAATGACGAGTTATATCGGCGTTTTTTGGATTCCGTTTACAAGCATCCGCAAATTCCACATACGGCGATATTATTTCAAGAAGGAAAAATTTTAAAAACGGTTTATAGCCGTCCGCCGTTAAATATAGATATTGTTTATAAACTAACTTCTGAACAAGAGCGGCTCTTACAAGAGAAAACGGTTTTTTTATCCCGTAAAAATAAAAAATTATCGTCTGTATTTGAAACGTTTAAATTGAATGTATTGATGCCCATTCGTGGTAATCAGTCGCAAAGCGGGTATCTTGGGATTTTTCTTGATAATGAAAACGATAATATTAATAAAGAAGATTTGCATAATATTGCCACTATTACAAATCAGCTGTTGATTGCCATCGATAACAATGATTACATAAAAAAAGAAGCGGAACTTATTAAAGAGCTGACGGAATCCAAAATAAGAAAAGAATATTTAAAGCAATTGGAAAAAACCAATAAAGAATTGGATCGCAAGAATAATGAGTTGACGCGTCTTTTTAAAGAGTTGCAGCAAAAAGAGAGTCAATTGATTCATTCTGAAAAAATGGCTTCTCTCGGTCAGCTTGTGGCCGGCATTTCACATGAATTAAACAATCCTATCAGCTTTATTTATGCCAATATGCAAATATTGGAGAATTATACTAAGGAGATTGAAGAATTAGCCCTTGGAAATTCGGAAATATCCGGTGAATTTACGGATATTTTGAACGACATAAAATCCATTATCGATGATAACAAACGAGGCAGCCGTGCAGTTAAAGAGATTGTACAAAACCTTAAAAGCTTTTCACGTTTGGATCAGGCCGAATGGAAAAAAGCTTTTCCCGTTGAAGGTATTGAAAGCAGTTTAAAGATATTAAAGCCACAAATAGACGATAAAATTATTATAAAAAAAGATTTGGCTTTTAATCCGGAAATCAACTGCAACCCGGGACAGTTAAATCAGGTTTTCGTAAATATTATCATGAATGCCATACAAGCTTTGGAAAAAGGCGGAAAGCTTGAAATTAGAAGCTTTAAAAGGAATAACAAATTAATTATTAAATTTTCGGATAACGGGCCCGGTATTGATAAAAAGGTGATTTCTAAAATATTCGATCCCTTTTTTACGACTAAAGACGTCAATAAAGGAACCGGCCTTGGATTAAGCATATCTTACAGCATTATTCGCAGTCATGGCGGCGCTCTTTCGGTAGAAAGTATTCACGGAGAATCAACTACTTTTACCATTGAATTGCCGTTGGAATTTCAACAACCGCCTGTTAAGGAAAAGAACGGAACTTGATCTTTGTGGAAAATAATATCGGAATATTGAAATATAAAGGAGATAAAGAGCGTTATTTTTTCACTCAACAAGCGGCAAAACGCCAACCGGATTTAAAATACATTAAATTGAACGATTCTACGGGTGTTATCGTGCGATTTCCGGCAGCAACCTGACTATAAGTTTGCTAAAGCGTGCTTTTTGTCAAGCCCCCGTCTACCTGAATGGTTGTGCCGCTGATAAAGGAAGCCTGTTCGGAAGCGAGGAAGGCAATTAATCCCGCTAAATCCCGCGGGTTGCCGATTCGACCCAAAGGAGCCCCGTCGGAAAATTTACGCAAAACGTCTTTACGATCCTGCCCCTGTTCCACTTTTTTTGTGATAATCCTTTCCAAGCCGTCCGTTAAATGATAACCGGGAGCCACGTTATTTACGGTAATATTATATTTCCCAAGTTCTTCCGACAGCGTTTTCGATAGACCGATAACCGCCAAGCGCAGAGAATTGGAGTAGATAAGATTTTCTACCGGCATCTTTACGGAAACGGAAGTAATATTGATAATGCGACCCCATTTTTGTCTCTGCATAAAAGGCAAAGCGGCTTTTATGGAACGAACAACGCTCATAAAAGTGGTATCGTACCAAATGTGCCATTCTTCGTCGCTTGTTTCGATAAATGATTTTACCGGCGGACCGCCGGCGTTGGTTACCAAAATATCAAGCGAGCCGAATCTTTTGCCGCTGTTTTTAATAAATCGCTCAATAGCCGCTTTGTCGTTAACATCAACGGTTTCGGTATAAACATCGGCGCCGCTGATTTCCATGATATAAGCCGCGCTTTTTTTCAGATTATTTTTCGAACGGGAACAAATAGCAATATTGCAGCCTTCCCGACCCAGCGATGCTGCGGCCGCTTTTCCCAATCCTTTGCTGGCGGCAAGTATAACGGCGGTTTTACCTTGTAATCCTAACTCCATCTTTTCCTCCGTGTTTATATTTCGCAATAATATCCGTCGAAAGATTTTTAAATGCAAGCGTCTTTAAAAAAAAATAATATAAATAATTGCTTAATATGGGATGAATTAATATTTTATTGCAATTGTAAACAGCATGTTCACACAATTGGTAATCATGGAATTATTCGAGAAATTTAAAAAAACGGCCGAAGCTGCCGGCGCCGTCGTTGAAATAATATCAGCAGAAAAGAACGAATTGACACAAGCTCTTAACAATGCGATCGGCTCTGCCGAAAACGTCGTGTACGCCCCGCCGGTTGATCTACCTGCACATATATTTGACGAATTTTTAAAGAGCGGAAAAGTTAACGCCGCCCCGTCGGAAAAAGAGCTGGAAACGGCGGATGTGGGTATCAGCGACGCTTTTGCGGCGGTTGCCCGAACCGGTTCTATCTGTCTGTCCTTAGACCATAACAGCGGGACGGTCGTGAGCCTTTTGCCTAAAAAACATATTGCCGTTTTGTCTTTAAGTTCCATTGTCGCCCGCCCGCGGGATGTATTTGAATTGCAAGCTGCTAAAGAGAGGGATTTTGTCTTTATCAGCGGTCCGAGCGCAACGGCGGATATGGGCGAATTGGTTCGCGGCGCGCACGGCCCGGCATATTTACATATTATTCTGTTGAAATAAGACGTAAAGCCTTGATACACTGCCCCTTCTCTATAAAAGGTTATGCCGACAACGGCGAAAATTAAAAAGTAACTTTTTGAAATACCTATACTATGAAATAATAACCGCATAACCAGAAAAAAGAAAATTTTCGGTTCTAATTGGTTCATGTTTGCAATAGTTTTTAAATAATAATATAAACAAAATGAGTTTGTATGGATTATAAAACCATAAACCCTAAATCGGTAGCCGATAAAAGTTCAAAAGAAAATTTTGAAAGTGCTATCCGAATGGCTATTGAATTAGAAAGCGAAGCAGTTCGGCGCAACACCGACACCTTTAATCGGAACCGTTACAAAGCCGTCGCCGATATTGAAGATTACAAAGCCTTAAAAGACCGCGCCCGCGCCATTAAAGAAGAATCCATTGCCTCAACACCGCAGCTTGTCGAAGAATTGAAACAACAAATTACGAAACGCGGCGGCCGTTTTTATCTCGCCAAAAACGCCGCCGATGCTAACGAATATATAAAAAACGTCTGTCTTAAACACAATGCCGAATTGGTGGTAAAAGCCAAATCGATGACATCGGAAGAGACCAAATTAAATCGCGTTTTGCAGGAGGCGGGTATCGAAGTGGCCGAAACGGATTTGGCGGAATTTATCCTGCAAGTCGCCGATGAGCAGCCTTCGCACATTGTGGCGCCGGCAATTCATCGCACGCGCGAACGCATCGCCAAGCTGTTCAAAGAAAAATTTCATCCCGACGAGCCGTTGGAAAGCGGAGAAGAGTTAACCGTTTTTGCCCGCAGCCGGCTGAGAAAGAAATTTTTAAACGCCGATGTGGGTATCAGCGGGGCCAATCTTATCGCCGCCGATACGGGGACGATCGTTTTGGTGGAAAGCGAAGGCAATATTCGTATGACAACCACGCTGCCCCCGGTGCATATCGCCCTGGCGGGAGTGGAAAAAATTATTAAGCGGCGCGCCGATATTCCGATCTTTATTGAATTGCTGGCGCCGAGCGGCACCGGACAACCGTTGACTTCTTACACCAATATTTTACGACCGCCGTTAAAATTACCCGTATATGATTTTAAAGGCGGCCGTAAAGCCGAAGAACGCGAATTTCATCTTGTGCTGTTGGATAACGGCCGCATGACGATGAGAGACGACGCCGTTATCAAAGAGGCGCTTTATTGTATTCGCTGCAGCGCCTGCCTAAATGTCTGCGCTAATTTCCAAACGCTCGGGGGCCATGCTTTTGGCGGAGAAACTTACTCCGGGGGCATCGGGTCCGTATGGGAAGCCGGCACAAGCCGCTTGGAAAATGCCCGCTTTGCCGATCTATGTACGGGTTGCTCGCGCTGTATTAATCAATGTCCGGTTAGAATTGATATCCCCTGGCTGACCGAAAATATTCGTTCGCGGTTGAATGTAATGGAAAAGGATTATGCCGCTTCGTTTCTATCCCGTTTTATGCCCACGGCGGCCGAAGACAGACACAGCTCATTGCAAAAACAATTTTTTGCCAATTATTACTTTTTTGCCCGTTTGGGATCCTTGTTAGCTCCGCTTTCCAATTGGTTCAGCTCGCTTACCGTTAGTCGCAGGCTTATGTCCCTTCTGTTTTCCGTTGATAAACGACGTAAACTGCCGCAATTCAAAAAAGAGACCTTGATTGCCCAATATAAAAAAATGAGCGGGGAAATTAATGAATAAAAAAGAGATTTATAATAATTATAAAGTTCTTTTATTTGCCGATATTTACACGAATTATAATTATCCGCAGCGCGGTTTGGCGGCGGCGAAGATTTTGAAAGCCGTCGGCGTGAATTTACAACTAAGCGAGGCGCTTCCCGACGGACGGGCGGCTTTGTCGCAGGGTATGATTGCCACAGCCGCAAAACGGGCCATTAAAACCGGCAAGTATTTAATGTCTTTTATTGAGCAAGGACGCGATATTGTGGTCGTGGAACCCAGCGTGCTGGCCATGTTCCGCCGCGATTATAGGCATTTGCTAAACGATGAGGACGCTTTCCGAAAATTGAGTTCTCACGCGTTTGAACCGCTTGAATATCTTGAGAAAATAATTAACGATAATAATCTTTCCCTTGCCGAAATATTTGATATATCCAAAGCCGAAAGTAAGGATATATTTTATCATCCCCATTGTCAGCAGAAAACCATCGGCGGAGAGCAAGCAACTAAGCGAATTTTACAGGCGTTGGGTTTTAACGTGGTTTATTCCGATGTGGAATGCTGCGGTATGGCCGGTAGTTTCGGTTTTAAAAAAGAATTTTATGAAGTAAGTATGGAAGCCGGACGACAACTCTTTAAACAAATTGAACAATCGGAAGCGGGAGATAATAAAACAAAAAGAAGCGTTCTTGCCAGCGGCGTATCATGCAGCGAACAAATTGACGACGGCATGGGCCGCAGCGTGCGCCATCCGTTAGAACTGTTGGCGGAAATAATATACTCAAGTTTCGCAGTTAATTTTTATAGCTATATCAAGGCATAATATTTT
>CAYRJN010000186.1:0-7535 GCA_964424545.1 uncultured Calditrichaceae bacterium | reverse complement strand
ATATTATGTTTGATCGTTTTGATCCCAGCAGGAAACGGCGATAACCGTTCCACCCAATTTGGTGTAAAGTTCAATGGCGTATTGCGCCACGTTTCCGAATCCCTGTACCGCAGCCGTTGTTTCTTTCGGGTCAATACCGAGCTCTTTCAAGGCCTCGCGAATGGTATA
Source organism: uncultured Calditrichaceae bacterium (assembly GCA_964424545.1). Lineage (GTDB taxonomy): Bacteria > Calditrichota > Calditrichia > Calditrichales > Calditrichaceae > JAUVIB01. Next base: position 7,367 of record CAYRJN010000186.1, on the reverse strand, counting down.
AACAACGCCGTAGCCCGTTGCCTCGGTACGTCCGAGCGAACCGCCCATGCCAACCGGCTTACCCGTGATAAATCCGGGATATCGTCCGCCGTGTATGGTTTCAAATTCATCCATCATCCATAACATATGCTGGGCATTGGTCATTACATCGGGCGCGGGAACATCGCTGACCGGTCCGATATTTTTAGCAACCTGTCGAACCCAGCCGCGGCAGATTTGTTCTTGTTCACGTAAACTGAGATTATGCGGATCGCAAATAACTCCGCCTTTACCTCCGCCGAGGGGGAGGTTGACGACCGCTGTTTTCCATGTCATCCACATGGAAAGAGCGCGTACTGTATCGATGGTTTCCTGCGGATGAAAGCGGATGCCGCCTTTTGCCGGCCCGCGCGCGTCATTATGCTGACAACGGTAACCTCTGAAAACCTTAACTTGTCCGTCATCCATTTTAACGGGTATGCTAAAATGATATTCTCGCAAAGGAACGCGCAACAGTTCTTTTGTCCCCTGATCAAGCCCGATCAAATCCGCCACATGATCAAATTGTTCCTGCGCCATCTTAAAAGGATTGAATGACTTGTCGTTCATATTAATTTCCCTTTATTTTTTTAAGTATTTTTGTTTAAATCAATTACATGGGTAATTTACTAATGCTTAATCAAAAATGAAAGAAATAAAATGATAATTTAGTGGACTTTTTCACTATTTATAGCGGCGTCATTTTAGCGACGAAGGATTTTTGATGATAGGTAGGCTGCATGTTTATTTATCCATACAATTGTTTGGTAGAAAAGACGGAGACGGCGTAATGCAAAGCGAATAACATAAGCGCTCCGCCTTTATTTTTGTAAGCGTTTAGCAAATAACATTATTAAATTGTCCGTTATAATTATAGATGATAAGGACGGAACGCTGTCGGTAGAGGATTAACTTTCGTTAAATTAGATTTTAATGAACAATCCGCCCATAAAATTTCCTTGAAGAAAGCCGTCGGCGGTAATACCGGCGCTGCCGCCGCCCGTTCCGAACCAAAATCCCACGCCGGAAAAACGCATCGGAATAAGCATGTCGGCTTGCAGACGGATACCAAAACGGTCGTTGAGATGAAATTTAACTCCAAGTCCGAGCGTTACAGAGAAGACCCATTGGTCGCTGTATATTGAATTGGAGGGGTTAAATCGTGTGGCTCCGAGAGAAACCTGACCGAAGGGAACCATTTTCCCTTTTTGAATACCCTTAATTGTCCCTATTTGATAATATTCGAGAACCAAATCCGTGAGATTTGACGTTACGCCACTGCCCCATTCCTTTAATTGCAAATAACTGCTTTGGCGCGTGAAGGATAGTTCTACCATCATACCGTATCTAACGGGTATATCTACGGCGAGCATCATATTATCCGAATCTTTAATTGTCAATTTACCGTCGTAAGAGTCAAGGGAACCTCCGATTTGGTAGCCGTACATGCCGGTGAGTTCAACGCCGCGAACATTGCTTTTGGGCTGCATAGGCTGTAATTGTGCAAAAGCGATTGATGATGTTAAAACTAAAATAAGAAGAGAAAAAATGGTTTTTAACATGGCTTTTCCTTTATGTAAATAAATTTTCTTTAGATTTTATTTATGCCCGCTTTATTTGTTAAGCGAACACATTTCCCCTTTAAAACATTCCGATTCGACGTTACAAATTGTTTTACGATAGACGTTGGCGTTTTAATTGTGCGACCAGCCAAGCGAAATGGTAACGCCGTAATCATTGTTGGAGCTTGTTCCTCCTTCCGATTTATTATCATAATTATCATAAAAAGTCAGCTTCCAAAACAGATGCTTAATGATTTCCCATTTTAAGTCGGTTCTGAATTCGAAACGAATACGATCTTTGGTTGTGAGGCTGGGGTAAGCGTTAAAAGTAGTACCCCAATTCAGTTTAGGAGAAGTTAAACGGAACCTTGAATATTGAACGGAAAAAATTCCTTCTAAACTGTTTTTAGGTTCGGCAATGCCGTATGACCATTCACGGGTTACCTGCAAACCCAAGGCGCTGTTTAAAACCTTTGAATTGGTGCGGATGAAATCCCTTCCGCTACCGGCGGCAAAATAAAGACGTAAATCCAAACCAAGTTCCGTATTTTTTTGTGCGCCGACACTGCTTACGAGAAACCATTTTTTTGGTAAAAATTGAATGAAGTTGAATTTATAATCATGGTTCTGTGAATTTGTTGTGTCTCTTTGTGTCGTTATTATTGACGTGAAATTAAATTTTCGTTGATAAAGGCGTGTGGTATAAGCTCCGTTTCCGCTGAAATTAAATTGAATAATATTACTCGCTCTGGTGTAGCTGAAGCCGGCATCCGTAGATATGGTAAGGGCGTCATAAAAGGATTTTTTTACGGGAATCAGCAATACGACTTTGTCCATTCTGATTTTATCAATAAAAGGATCCAGGCCGACAATCAATTCATCGTTTAGCGTATCGGTGTTTATAATGCCAAAAGAATAAACGCCGTTTTCCCGTTCCACCCTAAAACTGTATTTTGATCGCACAAACCTGATGTCTTCCCATTTAATTTCAATTGTGCTCATAGCGTCGGTCTTAAAAGTGAGAAGGGCATATTGCATTAGTTTCACTTCGCCGGTGATTTTATCGCCGTTTTTCAAAATTACAATATCCGTTTTATCGGCAAGAGCTATGGATGAAAAATATAATAATAAAATAAACAGGTATCTTAATTTCATAATCAATGAGTTTAATAAACGGTTAATATGGAAAAATTTATAATTACTTTAACTAATATAGCCATTACAGAGGAATTTTCAAATACAATTAAATAATTTCCCAATTATTAGACTTTATAAAGCTATCATAAACAGCGCCAAAATATTTTTCAATTGACATCGTTCTTGTCCATGGCCTTTTTTGTTTTATTCTCATTTTATGCGCGTATATAATTATTGTAAATAACAGCATTAATAGGTTACAGCGCCGTACATAATAAACCTCTTGTTGCAAAGCAATGGTCATCGTAAGCGTTTATTCCGTGTCTGTTTTTTTTATTGTTTAAATCATTGCAGTTCGGCTCACGTGCGGGGGTGTGCCAATAGCGCAAGGGAAAACAGCATCCCTTTTCTATTGAATTATAATGATTTAAAAATACGGTTTTAATTTATCGGGGTAAAAAAGTGCATTTATGTTTGCATTTCAGGGAAAAATATCTTACTTTTGTGGTGTGATAATCCTTAAAATAACTAAAAATGGTGAAAAATCCCTGGAAAGACTCTATGGCCTTTACGGATTTTGCCGGTACTTATCATTGTACCTTAGATAGTAAAAATCGCGTTAATATCCCCTCGGGAATACGTAAGATGTTTTTACCTCAAGCCGAGGATACTATTGTATTCGCCAAAGGCTTCGAAGACATCAATCTGTACGCATATCCGCTTGACGAGTGGCATCGTCTCACCCAAAAACTACGTACTTTAAATCCTTTCGATAAGAAAACGCGCGATTTTATCCGTCTCTTTATGGGGTCGGCTCATATTGCTCAAATGGATGGCCAGGGTAGGATTAAATTGCCGGATAGAATTCTGAAAATTGCCGGCATCGAAAAAGAGCTGATTATAATCGGTTCGCTGTCAAAATTAGAAGTTTGGAGTCCGGAGCGTTATGATACTTACATCAAAGAAGAAAAACTTAGCCTTCCGGATCTGAGCGAACAAATCAGCTTCACCGATATGTTCTTTGACGAAGGGGCCTGATTGTCATGGCCGGCGGCTATCATATTCCGGTTCTCGGGCCGCTTGTTCGCGAAATGCTGATAAGCAGGGAAGACGGCGTATATTATGACGGTACGCTCGGCGGCGGCGGGCATGCGGAACTGATCCTTTCCAAATTATCTTCGCGGGCGCTCTATATCGGGGTTGACCGCGACGCTGAAGCGCTGGAATATTCGAAAAAACGGTTGGCTCGCTTTTCCAATGTTATCTATTATCACGGCAATTATAATGATTTCTCGGGAGCGCTGCAAAGGGCGGGCGTAGAAAAGTTGGACGGGATACTACTGGACTTCGGGTTGTCGTCCCACCAAATTGACAATGGAGAACGCGGTTTCGCCTTTAACACCGACGCTCCGTTGGATATGCGCATGAACAGAGAAGATCGGTTAACGGCTGCTGACATTCTAAATCAATATTCATTGAACGATCTCACGAATGTTTTTAGAAAATACGGCGAAGAAAAATTTTCAAGGCGCATTGCCCATAGAATCGTAAAAACAAGAACGCAGCGCCCTTTAAAACGCAGCGACGATTTAACATTGTTGATTGATTCCTGTACGCCGTTTAAAATGCGCGTTAAAACCTATGCTCGGATTTTTCAGGCTTTGCGGATTGAAGTGAATGAGGAATTGTCTATTATTGAAGATACATTGACGGAATCGTTAAATTTTTTAAACGCCGGTGGCCGTGTAATCGCTATTTCTTATCATTCTCTTGAAGATCGCATTGTAAAAGAATTTTTTAAAAGGGAAGAAAATCCCTGTAACTGTCCGCCTGAGATACCTTACTGTGTTTGCGGTAAAAAACCGAGAATTAAAAGAATTAAGCCCTATTTGATCAGACCGGGCGAAGAAGAAATAAGTATAAATTCCCGCGCTCGCAGCGCAAAAATGAGAGTAGGTGAGCGAGTATGAAGAAGAAAAAAATATATTTTCAGTTTAATAAAAGAATTAAAGTGCTGATGTTTTTATTCGGAGTGATATTATTTATCGCTTTGAAGATGTATTTAATGTTTCAGGTTGATTTATTGATGAAAGACCGCCGCGATTTGACGTTAAAGCTGAAAAAAATAAGCGGTCAAACTGAAAAACTTCAGGCCGAAGTCGATCGTTTAAGCAATATTGACCGCATAATGCGCATCGCCCGTGAAAAATACGGAATGATAAGCGATAATGACGAAATGCTGGCTGTTAAACTTATCGACTCAAAACGTATGGAAGTTTGTAAAGAAGAATTTGCAAATAAACAAAAGCAGGCGGTAAAAGTCAATTTAGCCGGAGTTCAATAAGTGTATCGTGAAGCGGCCCCAAAATTGAATACAAAAAGGCTCTATCTTCTATTGATTATATTGTTTGGCTTTTGGGCGGCGTTAGAGGTAAATCTGTTTCGTATTCAGATTATAGATTATCCGATGTTTGAAAGAGCCGCAAAAAGTCAATATGAAAAAAAAGTGGAACTGCCTGCAAAAAGAGGAGCGATATGCGATCGCAACGGCAATAAACTGGCCACTACCATTATTTTATATGATTTGGCCGCCGACCCCAAAATAGTTAAAAACAAATCAGCCGTTGCCGCCGCTTGCGCAAGAATTTTCGGTAAGTCCAAAAGTTATTATTTGAAAAAGCTTAATAAAGAAAGCCGTTTTGTTTATCTTGAGCGTCGTGTGCCTCCGGAAAAGATAAAGCCGCTTTTTAAATTAAAAAATCCGGGATTGATTAAACGAGAGAATTTTCGCCGATATTATCCTTACGGTCAATTGGCCGCGCCTCTTTTAGGATTTACCGATCCCGACGATCACGGGCTGAGCGGCATTGAACTGCAATTCGAAAGCAAGCTTCGCGGGCGGGCAGGCGAAGCGATGCTGCTTTTTGACGCGCGCCGCAACGCTTTTTACGATGCCGATTACGCGCTGCGAAGACCCGTACACGGTTCGGATGTTTATCTGACTATAGATAAAAACATACAGACCATTACCGATGAAGAGCTGGCGGCGGGAGTAGAAAAAGCGAAAGCAAAATCGGGAATGGCCGTTGTGATAGATCCGCGCAGTGGCGCCGTTTTGGCGATGTCTTCTTATCCGAGTTTCAATCCGAATCGTCAAAATCGCTATGGATTGTCATCAAAACGCAATCGCGTTATTACCGATATATTTGAGCCCGGTTCGACGATGAAGATATTTACGACGGCGGCATTATTGCAGGAAAATCTGGCGGATAGAAACGAATTGGTATTTTGTGAAAACGGTCGTTACAAAATTTATAATCATTATATGAACGATAGTAAAAAACACGGCTGGTTGACGCTAAATAAAGTGGTAGAATATTCTTCGAATATCGGAATGATAAAATTAAGCCAAAAAATGCCCTCCAATACGCTGTTTCGCTATCTTAAAGGTTTCGGTTTCGGCGATAAAACGGGTATCGGTTTAAACGGCGAAACCAACGGTTTGCTCAGGCAGCCGGCCAAATGGTCGGGCTTATCAAAGGCGTCCATCTCAATCGGGCAGGAAATAAGCGTTACGGCGCTGCAAATTACGGCCGCTTTCGTGCCTGTGGTTAACGGCGGCTATTTGTTTCGGCCTTATGTGATCGAGGGCGTTTATGATAAAACGGAAGGATATAAAAAATTAAATGAACCGCATGTTGTTCGTCAGGTGATTTCGCCTTCCGTCGGCGAAGAACTTAAAACGATGATGCGCGCCGTTGTGGAGGGCGGTACGGCCAAACGCGCCGGATTGCAAGGTATGGATGTCGGCGGTAAAACCGGTACGGCGCAAAAATATAATACAAAAATAAAAAGATATTATCAGAACAAATATATGTCTTCTTTCATAGGCTTCGGCCCCTTGGAAAATACGGAATACGTTTGCGGCGTTTTTATTAACGAGCCTTCAAACGGATATTACGGCGGCACGGTTGCTGCTCCGGTTTTCAAAGCGATAATGGAAAAAATTATGGGATTTGACGAGACGGAACCCGTAAAACAAAATCCGAATCTAAAATTAGTTCAAAAGGTCGACGAACTGCCTGAACTCGAAGGCTTGTCGTTAGAGGGCGCAAAAGCGATACTCGAGGCAAAGGATTTGGATTATGAAATCGTCGGTACGGGCAGCCTTGTGGCGTCCGTTTCATCCTCAAACGGCGTCCTGCGACTTAAAATGACGCGGCCTACCGTGCATGGCGCGGTTGTTCCTAAATTGACGGGTTTATCGCTGCGTGAAGCCATTTCAAAATTGGATTTATCGCGTATAAACGTAAAAATTAGGGGTTCGGGTATTGTTAAAAAACAAAGCGTAAAACCCGGCAATAAAATCAAGAATAATCAGAATCTGATATTAACCTGTAAATGACATGACTAAAAAAATTAAAATATTGTTTGATAAGATAGCCGCGCATATTCCGGACTCTATTGCGGAGGGCGCCATTCGGGAAATTCAATACGATTCCCGAAAAGTGCGAAGCGGCGATCTTTTTGTAGCTGTGCGCGGATTTAAAACGGACGGTCATAGCTATTTACAGGATGTGCAGAAAAAGGGGGCCGTAGCGGCGGTCGTGGAAGAAATAAACAAACAAATCGAAATACCGCAGATTGTGG
>CAYRJN010000185.1:0-7588 GCA_964424545.1 uncultured Calditrichaceae bacterium | reverse complement strand
TACAGAATTTTCAATTACTTATCATCTTTTTTTTTACCGACTAAGTAGAATTATAAACAAAGGAAAATTAAGATGCAAGAAAAAAATGAATAGTAATATTACTTTTTTCAAATTTTCTCCTTCTAATTAGTTAATAATTCAGCCCTATCAATCAAATCAAGCGTATCGGGATTAAGCACTTTTATTCTTACTTTTTTTCCGTTAACATAAATCAAAACCAATGCATTCTGCGTAGAGAATCGTTTAACATGGTTTGACCAAGGCGTTTCTTGAAGAGCATAATAAGGAGCGCCCGCCGCTCCGTTATTTATCTGCCAAAACGTTCTCTTGATTGCCAGTTTCTTTTTTTTATAATTTTGCGGATACATATCCATATCGGGTTCAATTTTCAAACGACAGTAATTATGTTCATCGCCGGTTAATACAGCTACCACTTTTTTGCTTTTATTGATCATTAAATCCATCAGCTGATCCCGACGTTCAATAATTCCGTAGCGAAGCGGCTTACCGTTTACAATCGCTCGTTTACTATTATCTCCCTTATACCACATACAGTCTGAAAGGTGTCCGCCGTTAGGAAAAAGCGGGGTGTGAAACGAAACAAAGATGTGGTCAATTTTTTTATCGTTTTCAAACTTATTTAATATTTCAGCAAACCATTTTAGCTGCATATCCATAATATATCCATGTAGATTCCCGCCGGTTTGAGCAACATATTTTAAACTCGGCGCATACCAATAATCGGGATTCAGGACAATCATAGCCATATTATCATACGTGTAATAGTAAACATTTTCTTTATACGATGGAAAATTGACTTCTTTCTTATCGGGATCGTAATCCGCGCCGTCTTCGCTTGCAGGGCCGTTTTCGGGTAAAACGAAATTTTCGGCAAAGAGCGCCTCCGATGATTCGCTGTCAAATGGGAATCGATCTATACTAACGCCAAATTGCAGCCCTTCATAGGGAAATTTATAGATCAGCGCCTCATGGTTACCCATCGCCGGATAAACCGGCAGATAATGGGCAAAGGGTTCAATGGCCCGCTTCCAGTTCGCATATTGCAGATTCATTTCATCTTTATCGGCGCTGTAACCGTTTATTAAATCACCGGTAAACTGCATAAAAGCAGCATTATTGTACATGGCGAGAGCCGTAATTTTCTTCGTGATATAATAATTGGCCCCGAAGACATTGCGCTCTCCCCCGCCGACGCCGGCTCTTGAATCGCTGGCGTAAGCAAACACGAAAGGTTTACGGCTGCCTTTTTCAGGAGACGTTTTAAAATAGTAGGTTTGTTGATCTTGTCCCAAAATAACCGTATAATCGTATTCGCTGTCCGCCGTTAATCCGTTAATCTTGATTTCCTGCTGCAAGCCCGATTTTTTTGCCGCATATAACTTATCGCCTAATTTGACAACCGCTTCCGCGGGATAATTGGTTTTTAAAGAGATAACGACGCTATTTTCCGTAATCAAATTGACAAACGGACCTTCGATAATAGAGGGCTCGACTTTAAAAGGACCGTTTCCTGAAAAATTCAATCGCCCTTCATAAAAAATTTTCCCGTTCATTCCTTGGACGCGATATCCTATTATTCCCTTTTTCTCTTTTTCCCATTTCACAATATCATATTTTCCGCCGAGATTTTTCTTTATGGGGATGAATGCTTTCCCTTTTATGATTTTTGAATATTTTTTAAAAAATATCGGCAAAGGAAATCTTCCGTCCTTATAATCTATAAAGCCGTAATATAAATAACCGTTTATCGCGCTATCGGCATATTCAAAAGATATTCCCGTTTCATTCCCCCGCATTTTCGGCATAAATTTACTTAAACCGTATTGAGCTGGCCTTTCATCCGCAAAAATCATCCCTTTATCCGAGCGAAATACGATTTTACCGCCGTTATTCACTTCAATATTGGAATATACTTTCAAGGCGTTTTGGGCAAATATACCCGAAACAAGTAAATAAACGAACAACAGAACCATTCCAGTTAACCATCTCATTTAATCGTCTCCTAAAATCAAATATCTTTCCACTCTTCCGATAATCAGTTTAAATATTTATCATTTGTTAATACAAAATAAACCTAAGCGCTTCTAAAAGGGAATAGGACAATTTCCACTTTTTTTATTATTAAATCAAATAAAAGTAAGTGTGGATCATTCACGCAATATTTTAAATTGGCGCGTAGGTATCGGAAAATATTATTGCATTATAGAATTAAAAACTTTCATTTTTAATTGATTTTTTCTAAATTTTAACTTAAATTAATATCTTATATATTTTGACAAGCGACTATTAAGGAGTGATTTCAATGGCTATGGTATGCGAAATATGCGGCAAGCGACCTATGGTAGGTAACCACGTGAGTCATGCGCATAATAAAAACAAAAGGCGTTTTATGCCTAATCTGCAAAAAATACGCGTTCAGACCGATTCGGGCGTAAAAAGAATGCGTGTCTGCACAAGCTGCATTCAAGCTGGGAAAATCCAAAAACCTACGATTAAAAGAGCCGGTTAATCCCGGCTTTTTTTATTTTCTATTATTTCTCTTCCATTTTAAATTTTTATTCAAATTCCACATTATAATAAGAGGGGTCGAGGCGATAATCGCCAAAACCCGAAACATCCACAAAAACGAACTCTTTACGAATACCATAATAACGCCAAATAATATAGGGCTTGCTGTCCATATCAAAAGGATGACGGTCGATTTCATCCGGAGCGCCGAACTTGATATAAATTCGCCCTCTATCGGTTTTCCATCCCGGCATATTAAAAGCGGAAAAATGTTGATTGGCATAATTAACGCGCCTAAAATATTCATCCTGCAACTCATTTTTTTCCGTATCCGGATTGGGGTCGTGCCGTTTCCAATATCGCTTAAAATAGGCTTGTTTATCAGCAAGACTTTTATCTTCATAATAATCCAACGAATCCGTATCGGCAATATAAGCCATCTGCCTGAAAGCCAAATCAATATCTTCTTCCGTACCGGGAACTTCCGTCCAATAAAAAGAAACAAAACGCTTGGTTTCCGCTTTCCCTTTTTTTGTCTTCACTTTGACGCTTATGGTATAGGCATTATGTTTTAGTTCCCGAATCGATATATTCAGCAGTTGAGTAGTTAACTGGCCAATCAAAATTTTATTAAAAGTCGTATCAATCTCCGCCTCGTCATCGGAATTAATCATAGACAAACGAATCGAAGCGGCAATAGTATCCTGTTTTGAGAAAATGTCAAATGCCGTATAAAAAACCGCCATTCTGTTGGTAAAATTATTGGTATAGGCCGGTACAAATCGAATGATACGCCCAAGAGAATCAATGACAACGTCTTTATAAATGCGTATATCGCTTAAACTTAACTCAAATTTGGAATAGTCCGGCATTTCAACATTAACTTTCCGTTGCAGCTGTTTTTGCGTTTTCATATCGATAGCTTTTAAAAGAACAATATATTTCCCCGGTTCAACAAGAAATTCATTGGTTATGGTGATGTTGTCCGAACGACTGTTTGTCATTTCGTATTTATCGAGAAATACTTCTTTCTCCACAACCCGAGAATTCACCATACGATCTTTATCATTATATACGGCGGTAATTAATTTAACCTTGGCATTATAACCGCCGCTATCGCTTTTTTCAAAGGCTAAATCGTCATATAGAAAATTACAAATGGTTGTTAATCGGATATTCTTTTTATCAAAAGCAAATTGACGGTAAACGGCTGCTTCGAAATATGGCAGACCTACGCCGCTGTATTTGGAGTTTTCAAGATATTGCGCATTTAAAGAAATAAAAGATACAACAATAAAAAGAAGCGTTTTTTTAAAGAAAGCTGTTTTCCCCATAATTAAAAACCTTTTTAAAAAAATGGCATTTTTTTCAAAAAACCGATAGTAAGTTAAGATAACAACAACTATTTTACAAATTCCTTTTAATAACGTTCCCATATAATTCATATTCACCGGCGTCCGTAATGCGAACTTTAAGCAATTCGCCAATCTTAAGGTTATCATTTTTAGAATTTATTAATACTTCGTTATCAATTTCAGGGGCGTCTCTCCTGCTTCTACCGATATAAACACTATTTTCTTTATCATAATCATCTACAATAACAAACTCATTTTTACCAATTAAGGTCAAATTTTTCTGCAAAGATATTTGCTGCTGCATTTCCATAATACGGTTCTGACGCTCAAGCGCTTTCTCTTTTTCTACTTTTTCCGAAAGATCAAAAGAATGCGTGCCCGCTTCGTCGGAATAGACAAACGTTCCCAGCCTGTCAAATTTATAGCGCTTTACAAAATCATATAGCTCATCGAATTCCTTCTCCGTTTCGCCGGGATGTCCGACAATAAAAGTAGTGCGAATGGCGGCTTGCGGCGCTCTATTTCGGATCGTATCAAGGAGGCGATAAATGGACTCCTGCGTATCGCCGCGATGCATCAAACGCAATATTTTATCGCTGATATGCTGTAAAGGAATATCAATATATGGAACTATTTTTTCATTATCGTTGATCAAATCCACAAATTCCAAAGGGAAATTAGCGAGATACCAATATAAAACCCTAACCCAACGAATCCCTTCTATTTTCGCCAACTCGCGCAACAAGAGGACAATTTCCTGTCTGCCGTAAATATCTTTACCGTAGGACGCCGTATCTTGGGAAATTACAATTAACTCTTTTACCCCTTTTTTGGCAAGCAATCGCGCCTCTTCAATCAGGGATTCTTTACTGCGGCTACGATGTTTTCCGCGGATAGCCGGAATAGCGCAAAAAGAGCAAGTATGATCGCAGCCCTCCGATATTTTTAAATAGGCCGTATGCTCCGGAGCGCTCAGTTTACGCGTACGATACAAATTATCCGCCGCCGAATGGCCTTTGCCTAAGGCCTGTAAAATGGCCGAGTATTCCTCTGTTCCGAAAATAGCGTCGACTTCCGGGATTTCCCGTTCTATTTCGCTGCGATAACGGGAAGAAAGACATCCGGCGACAAATACTTTTTTTGCAGGATCGTCTTTTTTTAATTCCAACGCCTCAAAAATAGCCTGAATCGACTCCTCTTTGGCCTCCTGTATAAAACCGCATGTATTCAAAATTATCACATGCGCCGAGCCGGGGTCTTCGATAACTTCAAAATTATTCGTTTCCAATAATCCGGCCAACCATTCGGAATCCACCGTATTTTTAGAACAACCGAGCGTCGTTATGTGTATTTTTCTCATTCTTTGCTAAACAATCCTTCGATAAACGCTTTGGGGTTAAAGATTTCCATATCATCAGGTTTTTCGCCTAATCCGATATACTTCACCGGAATATTCAATTTTTCCTTAATGGCCAGCACTATTCCGCCTTTGGCCGTGCCGTCCAATTTGGTCAAAAAGATAGCGTTTACATCCGAACTTTTTATAAACTCTTTGGCTTGATTCAAGCCGTTCTGTCCGTTACCCGCGTCAAGCACAAGCAGGGTTTCATGCGGCGCATCGGGAAGTTGTTTTTTTATGACTCTGTAAATTTTTGCAAGCTCTTCCATTAAATTGGATTTGGTATGCAAACGTCCGGCCGTATCAATAATCAAATAATCTACACTGCGAGAAACGGCCGCTGAAACAGCATCATAAACTACAGCGGCCGGATCGGAATTAGCCTGATGCTTAATAATTTCACAGCCTATCCGGTCAGCCCAATGCGATAGCTGTTCGATAGCCGCAGCGCGAAAGGTATCGCCCGCCGCAAGCAAGACATTCTTCCCTTTATTTTTAAAATGATACGCTAACTTGGCAATAGACGTCGTTTTCCCGCTGCCGTTAACGCCTACAACCAAAATAACATAGGGGCTCTCTTTAATTTCTTCTTGCGGCGGAGCTTGCAGTAAAGAAGCAATCTCTTCTTTGATAAGTGCATCCAACTCGTCGGCTGTTTCAAAACCTTCTTTTTTTACCCGCTGGCGCACATGATCAAGCACGGATAATGTTGTATCCACGCCGACATCGCCGGTTATTAAAATTTCTTCTATTTCATCCAACAAACCTTCATCTATTTTGCGTTTTGCGCTAAACAAACGCGTTAATCTCGAAAACACGCTTTTTCGCGTCTTTTTCAACCCTTCGTCTATTTTTTCCGAAGCCATCAATCCTCCATAAAACTCTTTTAAATTTTGTTATAAATTTTCAATCAAAAAAACAAGTCGTTAAAAACGTCTACTCAACTTGAGCGTTTCTTTGGATGTCGTCGCGAACATCCCGCATAGGCTTGTAACGCGGTGTTTCCTAACAAATCACTACAATGCTCACGCCTCCCCTGCACGGCCACCATTATTTATTATAACAAATAATGATATCAATTTGGGTAAAACACAATGCGTTGAAAACAATAAATCATGCTCACTTATGAATTAATTTTCTCCAAAACTCGGATAAATTACGTTAAACCTTGCTTTAAAATACCATTTGCTAAAGAAGAATACAACAACCATCAACAGAAAATAGAACGGCAATTTAAAACAAACGGCCAGCGCATAAAACAAAATGGAAAATTTTGTTGTTCTTACTGCGCTGCCAATATCCCTTTTTATAATGGTTGTCAAAAAAAAGGGCAAAGACAACAAAATAAAAAACAAGGCCTGAACATCCCCAAGATAGAGAGCGCTTGTTAAGCTTAACAGATACAATCCGAACGCCGCCCAAAGCAAAGGTTTTATTCCGTAATCAACGGCCAAGGTATGCTTATTCGATTTTTTATCACCCTCTATATCCGGCAAAGTTGTGTAGAAATAAAGCGCCGTATTAAAAAACAAATAAGGCAGGGCGTCATAAAAAATGTACGGCGAATATTCCTGCGCGCCAAGCCAGCCTGCGGCGAAGGCAAAAAAACCCATTGCGGCATTTGCCAGCAAACTTAACCACGGTTTATCTTTCATTGAAAATGGTCTAAAATTATACAGATAACCCGTAAGAACAATAAACAATACAACCACAATAAAAATAGAAGCGGAAATATACAAAGCGGAAGCAAGGGCGGCTAAGATTAATATTATTATCTCCACAAGCGCCGCGCTCTTTTTAATATATCCCTTACTGATAAAATAGAGTTTATCGTTCTCTTTATCGCTGGCAATATCCTTTAATTGATTTAATAAAAAACTGGCACCCATAGCGGCCGCAAAAGAAAACAGTAAAATGATAATCTTTAACGCATCATAGAGCGCGCCGTCAAATGATTGCACAAAAAGATGTTTTTTCCCTTCAATAAAATAGCCGGCCAGCAGCGTTGACCAGCCCGGAAAAAAAAGCATCGGTCTTAATACAAAAAAATAATCTAATATTGATATCGCCTTATTAATTTTATCGCCTTTCACGTTCAAAGATTATGATTACAACCTATTATCACGTTTATAAGTATCGAAATTTAAGAACATAGTTTTGCAAATTGATAATGTTGAATTACACAAATAGAAAAATAATTGAATAAGCGTAAACTTTGAAATTCCTATACAAATAAATACTAAATGATTTTACTTCTACTTAGTCAGTTAAGTTTTGTAGTTTTTTGTATATTCTATATCTCTTT
>CAYRJN010000184.1:0-7611 GCA_964424545.1 uncultured Calditrichaceae bacterium | reverse complement strand
AAAGATGCCTTTGCCGTTATTATACCGCTTTTCCCCGATAAGATTTCCAAAGCCATGATTGAATCAATCAATACGAGAAATCCTATTATCGGGTTAGAGTATATTGTTATGGATAAATACGGGGAAAGAGTCATTTTCGAGAAAAATGCAACACCCTTTTATAACAACAAAGGCGAGTATTCGGGTTTTAAAGGAATTGATCGCGATATAAGCGAGAAAAGAAAGTATGAAAGGGCTTTAAGAGAATCGGAAGAACGCTTCCGCAGCATAATTGAGAACTCGCCGGTCGGCGTAATCATCGGCGCTACGCCTTTCACTTTTAAATATATAAATCCAAAATTTGTGGAAATGACGGGATACACAAGAGAAGAACTTTTATCCAATGACATAAGTATGCTTTTGGACAAAAAAACCATGGAACTTGTTGTCGACCGTTATAAACGGCGTCTAAACGGCGAAAATGTCCCCTCATTTTATGAAATTGAATACAGGCGTAAAGATGGAGAAATACGAGTTGCCGAAATGCGTGTTTCTGTGGGTAAAAGTCCCGATGGAACATCTATGGTAATTAACCAAATTATGGATATCACCGATAATAAACGTTTACAACAACAAGTCATTCAATCCCAAAAAATGGAAGCGATCGGCACGCTCGCCGGCGGCATCGCTCATGATTTTAACAACTTGTTAACGGTAATTAAGGGCTATGCCGATATTTGTCTGATGCAGACCAAAGAAAATGACGAAAATTTCAAACAATTTGCCGCTATTCGCGCAGCCGGTGAAAAAGCCGAAGCGCTCACGAAACAGATTCTCGCCTTCAGCAAAAAACAAGAACATCAACCGAAAATAGTTGAAATAAATCAATTGTTGACGGAGATAAAGCCCTTAATTCAGCGATTGGTAGGCAAAGAAATAAAAATCATCATGGAATTAAAAAAGAATTTACCGGAAATAATGGCCGACCCGGCGCAAATAGAACAAATCATAATTAATATGGTCGTTAATGCCAGAGACGCTATTAACATTAATAGTGAAAATCCGACAAAACATATAACTATCAAAACGGATGAAGCCTTGATAAGCAATCAAACTTCAGGTGTTTTAGATAAAGACCATATTGTTATTTCCATTTGCGATACGGGCGTGGGAATGAGTAAAGAAGTCAGCGATAAAATATTTGATCCGTTTTTTACTACAAAAGAAACCGGCAAAGGCACCGGCTTGGGTCTGGCCACCGCTTATGGTATCCTAAAACAGAATAACGCAACAATAGATGTCTTAAGTGAACCGGGAAAAGGCACTATTTTTAAGATATACTGGCCGACCGCCACAGAGGATTTTTTAAAATAAAAAAAGATAACGATTATAAATGAATAATTTCCAATAATAAATGATGACGTAAAAAAAGGACTGAATTACAGGCGCATAAGGTGAAGGAGAAGAACCAAATCAAGCCGGGCTGTCATTGCGCATCCGACGAATAGGAAGCGGCAAGCCCTATTTGAGGTGGAATGAGAAAGCCCATATCGTGCAGAATTAACAACAATGTTATTCTTTTGAAGTCCCCATACAAGAACATAACTTCGCAAAGTGATTAATGAAAATAGTGTGAGTAGAATCGTCAATGTGTCATGCCCGATGAATCGGAGAAAGACAAAGGGGAGAAGAATATTGAAACGATAACAAAAAAGTCCGCCGTTTTCATTCTCTGATTTAATCGAAAAAAAGAAAATTGTACGGCTACAAAAAATATTTTAAAAATAATGTTGAAAATATTCCAAATAGATTGGTTTTGAAATTCCGATATAAAATATAGGGACTATCATAAGCCTAATGGATAAACAAAAAAGGCGCCCGATTAAGGCGCCTTATTGATTTACCTGGCAATTAATAATCCGATACATGTTTGCCGAAATAATCCTTCAACCCGTCAATACTCGGGGCCATAGCCTCTTTACCTTCTTCCCAGTTAGCCGGACAAACTTCGCCGTGTTCTTCGGAATATTTAAGAGCGTCAATCATACGCAGCATCTCTTTTATGTTACGGCCAAGAGCTAAGTTATTGATAACGCTATGCTGCAAAACACCGTCTTTATCGATTAAAAACGAACCGCGCAAGGCCACGCCTCCGCCTTCGAGCAACACGCCGTAATCGGAACTGATCTTTTTGGTAAAATCCGAAACAAGCGGATATTGGATATTTCCGATCCCGCCTTCTTCCACCGGTTGATTTTTCCACGCTAAATGACTGAAGTGCGAGTCTGTAGAAACGCCGATTACTTGAACGCCTCTTTTTTCGAATTCGGCAAGATTCTTGTTAAATTCGAGAATTTCGGTCGGACATACAAAGGTAAAATCCAAAGGATAAAAGAAAAGAACGACATATTTGCCTTTATAATCTTCCAATTTAAAATCCTCTTTAAAAGAATTATCCGGCATAACCGCTGTGGCGGTAAATGAAGGAGCCGGAGATGCAACTTGTACTGACATAATAGACCTCCTGTTTTTTTATTTTATTTAAATTATATTCAAATGAGTCTATTAAAACAGACACCTACAATATTTTATTCCCGAAAAATAAAAATTATATAAAAAATATTTACCACGAGCCGTTCATAATAGGTGAAATATACCACAATTTTTTTATTATTTTGCTACATCGTAAAATCGATACGCCCATCTGTAAAATACGGGAAATTTTTAGGAATGAAAAAGACTCATTGCCGTGACATCTCGAGATATGTCGCGCATGCCGATTTATCGGAGAGAAGCAATCCCAAGAAAAAGAGCATAAAAACAAAAAATATAATATTCTGTTTTTTAAAGCTAATTATCAAAAAAACTATGGCCGTCGCTTTTAAAAAGATATTTTAAATTAAAATAGCCGCTATCCCTTAAGTAATAAAAAGAACAGCGGCTTTATCTTATTGCCTGAAAATGAAACATATGTAATCTTTATATTTTCGGATTGGCTTTAATCACCTCTTCCGAAACGAATTCTTCATATTGTTTAAAATTTTCTACGAAATTTGCGGCAAGCTGTTTGGCTTTTTTATCATAAGCATTTTTATCGCTCCAGGTGTTTTTCGGATTTAATATATCCCTAGACACACCGGGACAGCTTTTGGGAATATTCAAACCAAATACGGGTTCGCTTTCGTAATCTACATGATCAAGATGGCCGTTCAAAGCCGCATTAAGTAAAGCGCGGGTATATTTTATGGATATACGCTCCCCTACCCCGTAAGCGCCTCCGCTCCATCCGGTATTTACTAACCAGCATTTTACATTATGTTCGGCAATTTTTTCACCGAGCATCTTGGAATATACGCTCGGATGACGCGGCATGAAAGGCGCGCCGAAACAGGCGCTAAAAGTAGCCTGCGGTTCGGTAATACCTTTTTCCGTTCCGGCGACTTTGGCAGTATAACCCAGCAAGAAATGATACATAGCCTGTTCCGGCGTTAATTTGGAAATAGGCGGTAAAACGCCGAAGGCATCGGCCGTAAGAAAAATAATATTTTTCGGATGTCCGCCGCGCGATTCTTTCACAATATTGTCCAAATGGGTAATCGGATAGGAAGCGCGTGTATTTTCCGTAAATGTATCATCATTCAAATCGGGACGTCTCGTAATGGAATCAATCTGGACATTTTCCAGTATGGTACCGAATTTTCTTGTAGTAGCGTAAATTTCCGGTTCTGCTTCCGCCGACAGACGAATTACTTTGGCATAACAGCCGCCTTCAAAATTAAATACGCCGTCTTCCGTCCAGCCGTGTTCGTCGTCTCCTATCAAAGCCCGTTCGGGATCGGCTGACAAGGTTGTTTTGCCGGTTCCGGATAACCCGAAGAAAATAGCCGTATCGCCCCCTTTGCCCACATTGGCGCTACTGTGCATAGGCATAACGCCCTGCCCGGGAAGGATATAATTTAAAAGCGTAAAAGCCGATTTTTTTATTTCCCCCGCATAGCTTGTTCCGCCGATCAGGATTAATTTTTGTTTAAGGTTCATCAAAATAAACGCTTCGGAATTGGTCCCGTCCGTTTCGGGTTCCGCATGAAATTTCGGCAAATCGATAATGGTATATTGAGGCTCAAAATTCAACAGCTTATCCTGATCTTCAATTGTAATAAACATATTGCGCACAAAAAGCGAATGCCAGGCATATTCGGTGATAACGCGAATCGGTACGCGATATTTTTCGTCCGTACCCACGTAAACATCCTGAATAAACACTTCATTTCCCTGAAGATAGGCCTTTAAACGCGCGAAAATATGGTCAAATTGTTCCTCTTTAAAAGAGCGGTTAACATCGCCCCACCAAATGTTATCTCCCGTAAGGTCTTCCTTTACAATAAATTTATCGTTGGGCGAACGTCCCGTAATACTTCCGGTGCGAACAACAAGCGGCCCGAGATGCGCGAGCAATCCTTCACGGCGGCGGATGGCCTGCTCATAAAGCGAAGCGCTGGAAAGATTCCAATATTCGGAATTTACATTCTTTATGCCGAGACTTTCCAATCCGTATTTACGATTCTTCATGGGGGATTCTTTCATCATTCCTCCTGTTTCTGTTTATGTTATCAATTATTTTTTTATCAATCCGTTTTTCTGAGCGCGTTATAAGCATAAGAATTCTGAAATAGAATATCAACCGAATTTTATGTTTTTAATAAGAAAACGTTAATCGAATTAATATTTTTTTTATTCCAATCTAATTTTCAGGGCGTTTCAATATAATCATTACCGCTTCGGCAGGACAACCGAGACGAAACGGCAGCCATTGCCCAACCCCGGCGCTGGTATACAACTGCGTTTGCCCTTTGCGATATTTACCCCAAAGATATCTCTCTTTAACGAGTCCCTCAAAGACGCTGCGTCCGTTAAAGCCTACCTGACCGCCGTGCGTATGACCGGAAAGCACCAAATCAATATTATACCGGGCAGCAACATCTAAGGCCATAGGACGATGACTCATTATCAGCTTAAAATGTGAATGATGATCAAAATTAAGCGTTCGATCGAGAGAGTCTTGTAAAAAGCGGTAATTCTCTGTGCTTAATGTGCGAGGGTCGTCCAAACCGCCGATAAACAATTTTGAGCTTCCTACATCGAACGTAAAGCCTTTATTTAATAAAAACGGGAAAGCGCTTCTGTCAATAATGCGCTTCACCTCTTTGATACCGCGATAGTATTCATGATTACCGACGGAAATATACCCCCCGAGCGGAAAATGTATTTGATTAATTAATTTCAGCGCATCCGGCAGCAGTTTTAGGTCATCGGCGATATCCCCCGTAATTAAGACAAGATGCGGTTTATGCGCCATTAATTGCGGTATCATCTTTTCAAGATCGGATAACGAGAAAAATAGACGCAGATGCAAATCGCTTAAATGAAGAATTTTCAGACCCTGTAAATCAGGCCGCAGATCGGTAAAATAAAAAGGCACTTCGCGTACTTGAACTTTGCGGAATGAATCCCCGATTCCGTAAACAGTCGAAGCGCTTAAAAGGAGGGGAAAGGCGGCGCTAAACCCTTTAATGAATTCACGTCGCTCGCGGTCTAAAGGCTTTATACTTTTTGCCGCTTGATAACTTAACAAAGAAAACGGCAACCCAATAATCAGCGACACGGATATTAAGACCAATAACAAAGCCCCGACAAGAAGAAAAGGGAATGCGCCTTCAAGTTTAAGATAACCCAAAAAAATGGCCAAGGTTATCATTGCTATTGCGAATAAAGGCAAACTGCGTGCGAAAAAATCAAGTTTGGCTTTTTGCCAGATAATACGATTGCTGTATCGAATCAGTAAAGCGGCAAAAAGCGTTGATATAATGACTATTGAACTGACAATTATGATAAAAATATATTTACTCACTCTCTAATTACGCATTTAACCGTTTGTATTTCTTTATAGAAGAGGATAACGAAATTTAGAGAAATTTTGTTTCGAGTGACCGCTGTTTAATTGTACCGAAAGTTCAAAAAAGTAATATTATTGTTCATTTGTACACGAAACGATAAAAACTTGTTCATACGCATAATGCGGAGATTCTCGATCGCTGCTACAACAGTTGCCGCTTTCGATTCGTCGGAAGCTCAATAACCGCTATGCCGCTTTTATAAAAAAAAATTGCGAAGCTATTTTTTTGCATTACCCTCAATTTTCCCAATTTTCCGATACAAATAATCGCCGTCCGTTCTATAACACGGGTCTGTCCAGACGACCCATAAAAAGTATTGTTCCCGAATCTTTTTCTCTGATCACATAAAAGAAGGGATGATTGGCGTAAAAATAGACAACCTTATCGCCGTTGTCATCCACGGAGGTTACTTTAATGCTGATAGCCGTTACGGCGGCCGCTTCCGTTCCCTCTTCATCCACTTTAATAAAAGTTTTATGAATCACTCTGCTTACGGCCAATTCTGCGGTTTTATTGATCCGCGAAAAATCGGATCGAGCGGGAGAAAAAGCAATGTACATCCCCAGATTCTTTAAGATATTTTCCATTCCTAATTTATATTTCAGCGTAAATTTAGGCAGTTCAACGACAACCGAATCTTCAGTCAAATTGTTTATGTATTGTTGCCAGCGCGCTTCATCGAGAGATCGAATAAAATCATCCAGAGCGTCAACGCGTTTCGGTAAAAATATAAGCATATCATAATGTTCATTACCATAGGGGAGCTCCGCTACCTGCACATCGTCATCTTCATAATAATTAAGGCGCGCCTGCATGGTCATCATCTTATGTAGCAAAGAGCTTCCATCCGCATAATAAAACATATCATCGCGCGTATAATCTTTATCGAATTCGTATTTCCAGGTACCTTTAAAATAGATGGCATTTATGAGATACATAATTTCATCGGGCGTTATGGAATCGATAATGGTTTTGATTTTTTCATGCGTTTTATCCTTCACCCAACTGTTTATCACGCCGACAGAAGAAGGATCGGTAAAATTCAAGGCCGAAATTTCCGCATTGTAATATTCCATATTGGTATTTAAAAAAGTTTGTTCCACATTAAACGTATTATTATACCAGATAGAATTAGCTATTTCGAACAATACATCCTCATCGACCGTCGTCAGCAATTCAATGAGGCGCTTATAAGATTTATTGATCTCTTCATTGCTAAGATTGTCAAAACCCAATACATAACGGATAGAGTCATAGGTAGCGTTATCTGCGCCGTTTAATAACATGCCGAAAGCCGTTGAGACACTTAAAGGCGAGATGAAAATATTTTCCGTTTCATCATATTGATCAACGGCTTTAAAAAGTTTTATCCCGAACGTTTCCGATGATTTGACCAATTGAAGTTCGTCGGTTGATAAATTGAGCTTGTTTTTCAAAATATCATCATCATTATCCGTAACTGCATCATTGCAAGAAACAAGCAACAGCGTTATGATAATTGTTCTATAAAATTTGATTTTTTGCATGATTTTCCCCTCTAATTTAAATACACAATTTAGCGAATACTATTTTCAACAAATATATAGCTTTAATGTTTCATGTCAAGCGTTTTTTTATATTTTCTATATAATTCTACTTAGTCAGTTAAGTTTTGTAGTTTTTTGTATATTCTATATCT
>CAYRJN010000183.1:0-7652 GCA_964424545.1 uncultured Calditrichaceae bacterium | reverse complement strand
CTAATTCCGATATTTATCACAACCCCCTTACCCCTTTTATAAGGGGAGATTTATTTTTTCTGTTTTGCAAGATAGATGGAATAAGCGTAAACTTTGAAATTCCGATACTATAAAATATACTCGCTTCTTTGTCGTAATTTTTTCATATAATTATTGACATTTCACCAAAAATATGGCGCTTTATGCGTATAAAGAGTTCGGATATTGCAAAAGCAAAATATAGCGCCATGGTACAAGATTATGAGTGAATTTCTTATCCTTAAACTATTTCTCATAATTTTTTCATTACCAGTGTAGTTTCTTCCCAATCAAATATTCCAAAAGCGCCGCCGGGCGGTCGGTTTGAATGACGTTAGCGCCGCCTTCCACCAGCGAACCGTATGCGGAATCGGTCATTCCCAGTCCGGCTTCAATATCAGCCTTTCCGAGCGCGTTAATCCAAACGCGAGCATTACCCTTTTTAATAATATCCACTACTTCCCTGGTATAAAAACCGGGATCGATATGGATGATTACCGGATGATAGCGATCGATCATCCATTGCAGTTTTTCGGCGGAATGCGCGCGCGGCATGACCATTAAGGTGGAATCCAGCATCTTCACCGAATCAAGTACGGAAAAATCGCTTTCGAAAAAGACAACCTGCTTTTCCATTTTTAGTTCTTTGATAATTTTCACCAAAGCGGCGACCGGAGCCGATTTAATATCGATATCCACCATTATTTTCCCCCTCGCCGCCTTCATGGCTTCCCTAAACGTAGGCACACGGCGCGTAACCGTATCATCTCCCGAAGTATTTAGTTTTAGAGCGCGGATTTCGGCAAAAGTTAATTTTTCCACCTTCCCTGTGCCATTAGTCATACGGTCAACATTGCTATCGTGCATTAACACGATCTTACCATCCTTAGTATGGCGGGCGTCGATTTCAATAAAATCCGCGCCGATTTCGATGGTATGTTTGATAGCCGCAAGCGAATTTTCGGGATAAACATTATGCGCCGCCCGATGCGCGGTTACCAACACCGTCTTATCATGGGTTTTATGCAGCGCCTCAATAATTTTATCTAAGTTGTTCTGTTTTTTAAAATCCGATTCGCGGCATGCGCCAAACAAAACGATTAGCGATAAAATAAGATAAATCTTTTTCATACAGTCCTCTCTTAATTTAACTTTTATTATTTGCTAACTTGAACAAACCAAATACAAACGGAATAAAAAAACCCAAATCTGTCATTTCGAGCCCGTACGAGCGGAAGAGAAATGTCTAAAACGCGAAAGTTGTTTTCTGGCGGAACGACTCCTGATTCTTCGGAGAAACAAGAAAGTCACGCTTAAGACGTTATGTTTTTTCACGCACTAAAACATAATTTCTCCTCGTATGCCTAAAATAACCCATATCGTTTAAATCTTATTCATATTCCACCACAAAATGATAGGTTCCGGAGCCCAGCGAATGAATGGCTTCTTTAGCGTTATTATCCAACAAGCGAACGCCTTCCACGGGAGTAAAATTACCCTCTTTATACAGCGCTTTGCCGCTCTCCGTTGCCGACTTTATGGTTTTACCAAGATAGGGAACATGAAATTCGGCGCTCGTATTCGGAGGAACGGTAACGTCATATTCAATGGTATTATTCTTTTTCCGCCAATGAGATACAATTTCCCCGTATGCGGTATTCAGTTCTCCTTTTACCCAATCCAATCCTTGCGCAGGCAACGGCGCCAATATAATTTTTTTAAATCCCGGCGTGTTTACATCGGGACGAATACCGGCCAAATGACTGTAATACCATTCGCCGCAGGAACCGAGAGCGAAATGATTACGCGAGTTCATTCCGGGACCTTCCGTATCGCTGTTCCACAGTTCCCAGATGGTTGTGGCGCCTTTTTCCACCATGTGTCCCCACGAAGGATAGGTTTTCTGCGTAGCCACTTTAAAGGCCAGATCATGATAACCGTAATCGCTTAAAACCGGCAGGATAAATTCCGTTCCCAAAAACCCCGTTGTAAGATGATCGTCATGTTTATGCACATTTTCCACGATTGTTTTTACCACATCTTCTTTTTTATTTTCGGGAACAATACCAAAAACCAACGGTAAAAGATTGGCGGTTTGCGTATCGCCTTCGTAAGAATTCTTTCTATCGTCAAAATGCTTTTTATTGTAGGCTTTAGCGATTTTTAACGATAACGCTTTATAGGTTTTGGCGTCCTCATCCTTTCCGAGTATGGAAGCCATTTCGGATAGCAGCTTGGCGCCATAAAAATAATATGCCGATCCAATCGGTTTCGAGGGAGATTTTTCAACCGCAACCCAGTCTCCATATCCGCTTTGCTCATAAAGGTTGCCTTTACTGCGTTGCGTCATAAAATCAACCCAGCGTTTAATGGTATCGTAATGTTCGCTGATAATGCGTTTATCGCCGTAGAATTTATGCACAACCCAGGGAATAATATACACGGCATCGCCCCAGGCCGGTTTAGCCGGACCGCTGACCACAATCACCGGATTAACATCATGCACCGCGCCGTCTTCATCTTGCCCGTCGGCAATATCATACATCCATTTACTAAAAAATCGGGCCATATTCATATTGTAACTCGCGGTAGGTGAAAAAGCCTGCGCATCGCCCATCCAACCGAGACGTTCGTCACGCTGCGGGCAATCGGTCGGTACGGAATACATATTGCTGCCCTGCCCCCAAAATATGTTATGTTGAATCTTATTAATCAATTCATTAGAGCAGGAAAAAGATCCCGTTACCGCAGGCGCCGAATGGACAACAAGACCGGTCAGGAGGTCTAATGACGGTTTACCAGGGTAGCCTGTAACTTCAACATATCGGTATCCGTGATAGGTAAAGCGCGGCTGCCATATTTCCGTCCCCTCGCCTTTGCAAATATAGACGTCCGTTGCTCTTGCGGAACGCAGATTTTCGGTATATATATTACCGTCGGGTTTTAACGTTTCGGCAAATCGCAGTTGAATTCGCGTCCCTTTAGCCGCTTTTATCTTTAGTCTTTCCCAACCGGCAAAATTTTGTCCCATATCAAAAACATAAACCTCTTTTTGCGGCGAGGTTATTTTCACGGGTTTTAACTCTTCTACAATACGCAGAAACGGGCCGTGCTGAGCGACTAATTTGCCCGTTTCCCGCGGAAAAATCGTTACGGGTTTCCATTGACTATCGTCAAATCCCGCTTCGCTCCAACCTTGCTGTTCTAAGCGCGCATCATACGTTTCTCCGTGATAGAGAGAGGATTCGAGAATAGGCGACAGGGCCGCTTTCCACGACTTGCTAGTTGCAATCGTTTTAACGCTGCCGTCCGTATAATCGATAACCAATTTCATTAATAAACGTTGCGGACCTTTACCGTAAACAACCGAACCGCGCCAGCCCATACCGCTGCTCCACCATAAATTGCCGAGAATCGCGCCCACAGCATTTTTTCCTCTTTCCAACAAATCGGTTACATCGTATGTTTGATATTGAATGCGCTTGGGATAATCGGTCCAACCTGGCGTAAAAACAGCATTACCGACCCGCTCTCCATTAATAAATAATTCATAAGCGCCGAGGCCGGAAGCATAGATACGAGCGCGTTTTACTTTAGCCTCAACTTTAAATTCTTTACGCAGCAGCGTAGGTTGCGGCGCCTTATAACCTTCAACATCGTCTACCAATCCCCAATCGCTGCTTTCGTATGAGGCAAAAACTTTCACCTTTTTCCAATTTTTATCGTTAAAATTATAATTTTTCCAACCGGCCGTTTTATTATCGCTGACCTTCCAACCCGTTCCCTTTTTATCCGGCGTAATACTCATCTGATTACCGTCGTCAAACACTATTTTAAGACTAAACAGTAATCCGGCAATTTCGCCCGCATTATTAGCCGCTTCAATGGCGATAACGTTATTTGTTTTTATTCGATTCTTGACGTCAAATTTATAAACATCCTGCCATGTATCCCCTTTCCCCACCTTTGTACCGTTGAAATAGGCTGTAAAATAATTATCCGCCGTCATTTTGATTGTCGCAAACTGAGCTTTTGACTCGACCGGCAGTTTAAAGGTATAACGAAAATATACTTTCTTATCTTTTCCGAACTGTGTGGGATGCCAAATCCAGTAGCCCCATTTCCACTCTTCTTTTTTCTTTTTTTCCTGTTCTTTAATAAAATCACCGCCAACCCAATCAGCCTGCCATTCGTCTGGCGATAAAATACCCGTTTCCCACCAGGCCGGCTCACTAAAATCGGAAGGTGACCCCTCTTTGTCCCATGTTTTTACCTTCCAGTAATAACGCGTGCGCGATTTCAAGGCAGGGCCGTCATAGACAACATGCGCCGATTGATCCGACTCTATTTTCCCACTGTCCCAAATGTCGCCTTTATTACGGTTTAGATTATCAAGACTGTTACTGACAACAATCTGATAGGCCGTCTGACCGGCGCCGCGGCGCCGGTCGTTAACCTGCCAGAATAATCGTGGTTGCGGCGTATCGATCCCCAAGGGATTGCTTTGATACTCACATTGCAAATTTTGCGGCATGCGCACGCCTTTATCTCCGGAACATCCAACGGAAATAATAAATACTATCAAAAGAGAAAACGTAAAAAAACGGTAAAAAAAATGTTTCATCATAACCTCCGATAATGGGTTAAGGTAAATTGCAATTTATAGCAGGCAATCGATTGTTCTCAGCGGTTTCGATTATGTCTTAAAATAACAAGAAAATAAACTTGAACAAAATAAAATTTTACTAACCGCCCGCTGTGTTCAAAATAACCATCTTTTCTGACAGTGTGTTAATCACATCATGCTTTTAATCACGGAAATCGGAAAATAATAACAGGATAAAGTTTTTCCTCAGATATTCCCGATACACCGCAGAAGGGGAGGAGCATATCAGCGTCATTTATCATTATTCGACTAAGATTGTCGCGCTATCTTCGCCCGTGAACCTGACCCATTTATTGCAATGGCGGCAATTAGATATTTGAACTTAATAATCCAAATGTACAATGAAGCAAAAAATGCTACCCACACAAAAGGAGAAAGAACTCCTTTAGGGGAGACTTACCCCTCTATCTATGTAATTCATACATAGATAAATCTTTTTTATTTTTTTCATGCAATCATAATACTAACATGCTTCATTTTTTCCTAATCGGGATATATCCGAATTGATCAGGTTTGCAACTCTTTTAATATGGAAGTATATTCTCTATATACTTAAAACAAATGAAATCACAAAAAAAGAATTATGAGATAAAGGTAAAAATAATGAAAAAAATTATCTATTCTTTTCTAATTGCGCTTATTTTAATTAGCGCCTACATAGGTTACACACATCTCCCGAAAATATATCCCTATTATGAGCAGTTAACCCGCAACCGGGTTGGCGCGGCCGTTGATCTGCAAAATAAAGATCAAAAAAAGGCGCATTTTGTCGGCTCCGAAACATGCAAGGATTGTCACAAAAATAAATTTAAGGACTGGGCTCATTCCCGTCACCCCAAAATGATACAGAGTATTAAAAAGGATTCTTCCGCTGTAGTCGCCGATTTCTCCAAACTGCCGGAAGACGCCAATTTCACCTTAACAGACGCCGTTTACACCATCGGCGGAAAATTTAAGCAACGCTATATGATGCGCAAAGACCGCAACGGCAAAGAAGATTACATTCTCGGAAATTATCAGTGGAATGTTCAAACCGGAAAATGGCAAACATTCAAACCATGGAAATATTGGTACAAGGATGCCTATCCTCACAACAGTGATGAATTCCCCACTTCCACGACCTGCGACGGCTGTCATTTTACCGGATTTATGTCCCGAGAAAAACGGGTAGAGAGCGGCATTAGCTGCGAAGCGTGTCACGGCCCCGCTTCGGAGCATCTTAAACATCCATCCGATTCCAAACTCTATGTAGCCGCCGACGCCGATCCTGTGAGACAAAATGAAGTTTGTCTGCAATGCCACATGCGCAACAGAGATAAACGCCTTGAAAAACAGGATATCAGCGCTATTTACGGCGACGCGCGGGATTATCCGTTGGGTTATGAAGCCGGACGGCCTTTGATCGATTATAAAATGGTCGCTCCCTTTACGCAAGGGCAGGAAACAAAAGAATTTTATGCCAACGGCGCCGCCAAAAAGAACCGCACGCAAGGCAACGAATTTGTTCACTCCATGATGGCCAGACACGGTATTACCTGCATTAACTGCCACAGTCCCCATACGTTACAGCCGACGGCGGAACATAACACGGGTAATGCGCTTTGCATGAAATGTCATGAATTCGGCTCGGTAATCGGCCCGCATCAAAGCTCATTGGAAGAACATACGCATCATAAAGCAGACTCCAAAGGCTCGCTTTGCGTGGAATGCCACATGCCGAAAACCGGACGCCACACCGGTAAATCGCCCTTAACGGTCAGAAGTCATCAATTCGGTTTTGTAACGCCGGCGCAAACCATCAAATACGGCATGCCGCCGGAAACAAACGCTTGTTACGCCTGCCATCAAAAAGAGCGGGATATGCAAACGCTGCAAAACGATCTGGAAAAATGGGGTATGATAAGCTGGGATAAAAGGTAAAAAAATGAAAGCTGCCGTTAGAAACACAGACCTATCACCATGGCGTCACCGCCTGCATACCATTATTTTCGAAGCCGACACCCGGGCGGGGAAAACTTTTGATATCGCCCTGATCATCGCCATTATATTTAGCGTAATAATCGTTTTATTGGATAGCGTTGCCTCCATAAACGCCAAATACGGCCCGCTGCTATCCGCAATGGAATGGTTTTTTACAATCCTTTTTAGTATAGAATATATATTAAGAATTATCGCAGTAAGTTCACCACGTCATTATATTGTTAGTTTTTTCGGCATAATCGATCTGCTGGCGGTTCTGCCAACTTACTTCAGCCTGTTTTTTCCGGGAAGTCAGGTATTAATGATTGTACGTCTGCTCCGCGTCTTGCGTATTTTCCGCGTATTGAAACTGGCCAAATTTCTCGGCGAGTCGGCGCAACTGATGAAAGCGCTGAAAGCCAGCCGAAGAAAAATAACGATCTTCCTCTTTTTTATCCTGACTATTGTATCCATCATGGGATCTGTCATGTATCTTATAGAAGGCGCAGAAAACGGATTTACCAGTATCCCGCGCAGCATCTATTGGGCAATCGTTACCTTAACAACCGTGGGTTACGGCGATATTTCTCCACAAACACCTCTCGGACAAACAATCGCCGCTTTAATTATGATTCTCGGTTATGCGATTATTGCCGTACCGACCGGTATCGTTACGGCGGAAATGAGTAAAACTTTTCAAGGAGTCAATACACAGGCCTGCCCGAATTGCAGCGCCGAAGGGCATGATGATGATGCCGTATATTGTAAATATTGCGGGTACAAGTTATAAATATTGATTAATATAATCCGCTGCCCGTTTGCCCGCTTTACCGTCCAAAGCATAAAATAATACTTTATTTGCGGCGCGACGCGCTTCACTTTTCTCTTGCGGATGTTGCAGAGAATACTTTATTGCCGGCGGAATTTCATCAAAATTGTTCACCTGATAGCTTATCGCCCGAATCATTTGCATTACTTCGGGAACGGTGCGCCTGCTTTCGGGCACGCG
>CAYRJN010000182.1:0-7687 GCA_964424545.1 uncultured Calditrichaceae bacterium | reverse complement strand
CCCCGCTGGGTCCTGGGTTAGGAAGTAATTTACACATAATTTTAGACTTGACTACACTAATGACACACGCGACTCTTTTTATCAATTAAGTTACTGCTTTGCATACTTCACAAGTATAATTTACGCTTTTGTTTCGTTTGTATCGTAAAGATAAAGATCATAAATTATGCCACACAATTCGTTTATAAAGGTTATGGCCGGAAATGTAAAAAAATGGAAAAATTCAAACTCGTTTCGACATATAAACCGCAAGGCGATCAGCCGCAAGCGATTGAGGAATTAACGCAAGGACTTATACGCGGCGATAAGTTTCAAACGCTGCTCGGCGTTACCGGCAGCGGCAAGACCTTTACCATGGCCAATGTTATCGAGCGCGTTAACAAACCGACTTTAATTATTTCACATAATAAAACGCTCGCCGCACAGCTTTACGGTGAATTTAAGAGTTTTTTTCCAGAAAACGCCGTGGAATTTTTCATCAGTTATTACGATTATTATCAACCTGAAGCTTACCTACCCACGACGGATACCTTTATCGAAAAGGACTCATCCATAAATGATGAAATAGACCGTCTGCGTCTAAAAGCTACCAGCGCCTTGCTTACGCGCAGAGATGTTATTGTTATTGCCAGTGTAAGTTGTATTTACGGTATCGGCTCGCCGGAAGATTATAAAAATATGCTCGTAACTATTGAAAAAGGACAGAGTTATAATCGCCGTGAATTTCTCTTGACCCTTGTGGACATCCAATATACCCGAAATGACCTCGATTTCCATCGCGGCGTTTTCCGTGTGCGCGGCGATATAATCGATGTTTTTCCCGCTTACGAAGAATTCGCTTATCGTATTGAATTTTTCGGCAATGAAATAGAGGCAATTCATAGCATCGATCCACTTACAGGAAAAAAATTATCGGTCGTTGAAACGGCTTATATCTTTCCCGCTAAACATTTTGTTACGCCGGCCGAAAAAATGGCTGCTGCAAGTGACAGTATCCGTGTTGAGCTTAAGGAACGCGCTGCGGAATTGCGCAAACAAAATAAACTGTTAGAAGCACAGCGAATCGAGATGCGCACCAATTTTGATTTGGAAATGATGGAAGAGATAGGCTATTGCAGCGGCATTGAAAACTATTCGCGCCATCTAACGCAACGTAAACCCGGCGAGCCACCCTTTACGCTGATGGATTTCTTCCCCGATGATTATCTTTTGATGATCGATGAATCGCATCAATCCGTTCCGCAAATCAGAGCCATGTACAACGGAGACCGCTCGCGCAAAGAAACGCTGGTGGAATATGGATTCCGATTACCGAGCGCGTTAGATAATCGCCCTTTAAAATTTAAGGAATTTGAACAGCGCTTAAATCAAGTTATTTTTATTTCCGCCACGCCATCCGATTACGAATTGGAACACAGCAAAGGCGTTGTAGTGGAACAGGTTATTCGTCCCACCGGTTTGATTGATCCGGAGATAGAAATACGCCCGATTGCTACGCAAATTGATGACTTACTGGCGGAAATCCGCGAACGGGCCGAAAGGAAGGAACGCGTTCTCATTACCACATTAACCAAACGCATGGCTGAAGATCTTTCTGATTATCTGCAGGCGGCCGATGTAAAAGTGCGCTATTTGCATTCTGAAATCGATTCTCTTGAACGCGTAGGTATTTTACGGGATCTACGGCTTGCCGAGTTTGATGTGTTGGTAGGAATAAATTTACTGCGCGAGGGGCTTGACCTGCCGGAAGTTTCGCTGGTGGCCATTCTTGACGCTGATAAGGAAGGTTTTTTACGTTCTTATGTTTCCCTGATGCAAACGGCCGGTCGCGCTGCGCGTAATGTGGGCGGGAAAGTAATATTTTACGCCGATCGTGCTACCGATTCCATGCGTAAAACCATTGAAGAGAGTTCGCGCCGCCGAAAGAAACAAATGGAGTATAATAAAAAACACAACATAACGCCCAAGACCATTTATAAAACAGCCGAAGAGATCATTCAAAGCACAGCTGTAGCCGATATACGCAAACCATACGGAGATAAAACCGAACCGGAAATTATATATGATCATTCATTGGATAAAGATGAGTTGATTGAGCAGCTCGCCCGCGAAATGAGAACGGCGGCCGTTAATTTGGAGTTTGAAAAAGCCGCCGCCCTGCGTGATGAAATTCAACGATTAAGCGAAAAATAACCGGCGTAAAAATTAATAGATTACCCCGCTCCTTGGTCGCTCATAACAACAAAATAGAGTTTTTATTGGTACGTTGCATAGTTTTTTCTCTACGCTCATATAAAATTCCCATTAATCGTTACAATGAAATACGGCATATCCCAATCATTAAAATTCAAAGCATTAGCAATGTTTCCGTTTATTTTAAAATTGTTTTGGCGATGGTCTGCAGCTGCATATTGGTCGTCCCTTCGTAAATCGTGCCGATTTTGGAATCGCGATAAAATTTTTCAACCGGATATTCTTTGGTAAAACCGTATCCGCCGTGTAAATCCACCATTAACGATGTAACTTTTTGGGCAACTTGCGAGGAATAGAGCTTGGCCATCGCGGCCTCTTTAACAAAATTTAATCCGGCATCCTTAATGCGTGCCGCGTTATAGACCATCAAACGCGCCGATTCCAATTCCGTTGCCGCTTGGGCTATCTGAAATTGTACGCCCTGAAACGATGCAACCGTTTTTCCGAACTGTTCTCTTTCACTGATAAACTTAAGTCCGGCGTCAAAGGCGCCCTGAGCGACGCCCACCATTTGCGCTCCAATGCCGATGCGTCCTTCGTTAAGCGTAGTAATGGCCACCTTATATCCCTTGCCGATTTCACCGAGGACATTCTCTTTCGGCACTTTGCAGTTATCTAAAATCAATTCGCAAGTGGACGAAGCGCGAATCCCCAGTTTATTTTCTTTTTTCCCTACCGAAAAACCCTCGAAACCTCTTTCAACGATAAACGCGGTTATGCCTTTATAACCCAATTCCGGATTGACATTGGCAAAGATGATATAAATATCGGCCTCCGCGCCGTTTGTGATCCACATCTTGGAGCCGTTAAGCAGCCAATGATCGCCTTTATCTTCAGCGCGTGTTTTTAAGGCAAAAGCGTCGCTGCCAGATCCTGACTCCGATAATGCATAGGCGCCTAATTTATCGGACGCTAACCGCGGCATATATTTATCGAGCAAGGCATCGTTTCCCCAATTCATAAAAGCGTTATTCACCAGCGTGTTTTGAACATCCACCATCACCGCTGCGGAGGCGTCCACGCTAGCGAGCGCTTCGATGGCAATAGTTGACATAAAAAACGAGGCTTCTCCTCCGTTATATTTTTCGGGAACATTGATACCCATCAAACCCATTTCAAAAAACTGTGGGGGCAGTGACGAATCAATTGCAGCCTCTTCGTCCATTTTTTCAACCAATGGAGCGATTTTTTCTTGGGCGAACCCTTTTACCGTATCATAAAAAAATTGCTCATCCTCACTTAAACGCGTTAACGGACTTGTTGTTAATTCAGGCATAAATCCTCCTAACTTAAAACTTTTTAATATGTTATATTATCTAAAAATTGTCTTTTATTGATAAAATTATTTTTTTCTTTATAAAACAGTCCAATAGTAAAATATACGACAGTCAAAAATCAATGGCAAGGATTATTCGCGCAATTCGGCAAATTTATTGCAACGTTTCATATTATAAACGGCTATGGTAACAAATTAGTATTAATCGTATTCTATATGTGAAGAATTGTCGTAATCTGTCCAAAAATAAATACCAAAACGTGGATTATAATGTAAAATTGTGGGGATTGCCGCGTTCTCGCGTTGCTTGTAGTCGATAATGTTCCGTCTAAATTTTTACAAGCTAATATTAGTTTTGCCCCATTAGGCTTCTTTTGTTATTTTCTATCAGGCAGTTTAAAATAGGTATATTGCACTTTAACGCGAAAGGAATAACTAATGTCCGTTAAAAAATTATCCTTGTTTATATTGTATATTCTATTACCCGTCCTTATCTTTGGCAATGAATTAATACATGGCCCATACATGCAGGATGCCCGTCCGCATCAAATTACGATTAAATGGGAAACAAAAAAGGCCGAAATAGGAAAAGTGATTTACGGAAGCGACAGCCTGAAACTTAATTTATCGATAAAAGAAAACCATGGAAAAAAACTGCACGAGATTACGCTCAAAAATCTTTCGTCAAATACGCTCTATTATTACAAATGCCGTTGGTCGGGAGGTGAATCGGCGACGGGAAGGTTTAGAACGGCTCCGATAAAGGATTCTACGCCCATGCGTCTCGCCTTTACAGGCGACTCGCGCAGCGACTTGGCTATGTGCAAAAAAATTTCCGATCTGATTATCAAACGCAATCCCAATATTGTTGTTCATACGGGCGATATTGTTGCCAGCGGAAAACATTTGAAACAATGGGAAACGTTTTTATTTCATCCCATGGAAAAATTATTACGGAATATTCCTATTTATCCTGTGCTTGGAAACCATGAACAAGAATCTCCTTATTATTATGACTATTTTTCAATTCACAACGGTAAACCATGGTGGTCGGTTAATTACGGTTCCGTTCATTTGGTCGGGTTGGATACCAATCTGCCCTGCGACGAAGGAAGCGAACAATATAAGTTTCTTCTTAAAGACTTAAAGAAGAATAAAAAAGAATGGATCATCGTCGTTTTTCATCATCCCCTGTTTAACAGTCATCCTACGCGGGAATCTTCGCCGCTTCGTTTCACATTGCAACCGTTATTTTTAAAATACGGAGTCGATTTGGTTATTACCGGACATGATCATTATTATCTTCGCACCTTCCCTATTGGGCATATGTCGGAAAATCAGGATGGCGTTATTCATATTACAACAGCGGGCGGCGGGGCCAGTCTCTACCCAACTATTCCTAAATCTTATGCAGCCTATCATCGCAGTCTATACCACTTTTTACTTATCGACGTTACGGCGCAAGATTTAACGGTACGCGCTATTAACGACCGCGACCAATGTTTTGATGCGATTGTCATAAACAAACAAAACGAATATCCACCGGCCGAGTTTATCGAATATGAGATGGTTGAATTGGAAAAGAAAATAAATCTAACTCTTGGTAAAATATTGCCGAAAAGCGATGCCAAAGGCGAAATATACTTTGATACCACCTTTACCGTGAAAACTGATTTTTATCTACCCGTTAAAGGTTTTTATCAATGGCAGAGTCCCGAAAAATGGATAATATCATCCAACG
The DNA here is from genome assembly GCA_964424545.1 of uncultured Calditrichaceae bacterium. Classification (GTDB taxonomy): domain Bacteria; phylum Calditrichota; class Calditrichia; order Calditrichales; family Calditrichaceae; genus JAUVIB01. Next base: position 2,417 of record CAYRJN010000182.1, on the reverse strand, counting down.
GCAAGTCTCTTAAAATCGACAAAGGCGGCGCGTTGACCGTCAAATTCAAAGCAAAAGTGAATAAAAATTATTTTATGCCTACGCCCATCTTAAAGCTGCATCTTGAAGCGGATAATTCTTCACGCAATGTAATCGATCATCGTCCCTACCAGCCCTATCTCGGCTTTCGCAATCAAGACTTGACCTTTCCTCTGGAAAAGGCAGCCTATAAAGCGGCGGTTTTAGCTCCCCCAGGGGATATCCGGCCTCTGTTATCTTTTCTCGATTATTACGGGAGCAGTAGATATGCTCAAGCCGCTGTTATTGCGCTCGGTTCGCAGATTATGCAAACCCATGATAAACGAATCTATGCCGGTTTAAAACGTATAATTAAAAAAAATCCAAGCGATCTAAATAAGTACCGTATCTATCCTTTTTATTTTTTATATAACGATTTTTCACATCTTGAAGAATGGATTTCGGTGATGGATAAGGTTTCTGCCGAGCAAAGGACATTTTCTCCAAGGATAATTTGCCTGTTAACGGACTTAGAAAATTTTCATACTCGTCTCGTAAAAAATTGGTATATCGCCGGCCCTTTTATTACAAAAAACAAGAACGCGGCAAAAATTGTTCTACCTCCTGAAAAGAATCAAGCCTTAAGCAGCGTCTATAAAAGCGCAAACGGAACCATTGTATGGAAAAGTTATAAACAAGAGGGAAAAATAATTGATTTTCTCGATTATTTTAAAACTTACGATCTGACAGACGCAGCGGGGGCCGTATTTTCCGTGACGGAAATCAACGCTAAAAAAGACGGTCAAATCTTACTGTTGCTCGGCAGCAACGACGATCCTACGGTTTGGGTCAACGGCAAGGAAGTTTTTAAAAAGTACGTAGGACGCAGCGTACGGCCATGTTCCGACGTGATTCCCGTATCTGTGAAAAAAGGTAAAAATAAAATCATGTTAAAAATCGCACAGCGCGGCGGCGCATGGGGATTAACGTTAAAAATTTCCGATTGGCAGAATATTTTACAATAAGTAAACGCTTGTAGAGCCACGAGCATATTATATCAAAAAAGGAAATAAATCGAATGAAGAAAAACCATTTAACGATTGCAACTTTACTATTGCTGTCTCTTATGTTAACGCATTGCGATAACAAGAAAAAGAATATCTATCAATATTCGTTTCGTGAAAACGAACAAGGTATTGAATTACTGGAAAATAATTCAGCGGTTCTTTTTTATCAACGAGCCGTTAAATCCTTGAACGGCCGTTATGCGCGTAATAATTATATCCATCCGCTATACAGTTTGGACGGCGACACGTTGACCGAAGACTTCCCCTCTGATCATCCGCATCAGCGGGGTATATTTTGGGCTTGGCACCAAATTCTTGCAGATACTACGCACATTGGCGACGGATGGGCCTTGAAAAATTTCATCACAGATGTTGTTGAAGTCGCTACGTCGGCAAAAAAAGATACAGCGCTTATCCATGTGCTCACGCTTTATAAATCGCCTATTTTTAACAATAAAAAGCCTTACCTTGATGAACATACTTTAATGAAAATTTATCGTCCGGATGATAACAGCCGAATCATAGATTTTACCATTTCATTACATAGTCTGGTCCCTCGTCTTTTTCTCGGAGGCTCCGATGACGAAAAAGGCTACGGCGGATTTTCCATTCGTATGCGTATGCCTGAAAACCTGAAATTTTTAACGCAAAAAGGTTATGTAAAACCGCAAATATTCCAAATAGACGCCGGCTCCTGGATGGATTTTTCGGCGCCTTTTGGAAAAGACGATAAAATAAGCGGCATGACTTTGTTTTGCGATCGACAAAATCCCGGATATCCGCAGCCTTGGATTATCCGTCAAAAAAGCAGCATGCAAAATATCGTCTGGCCGGGTCGGAAAGCGATGGAAATCCCAAAAGATAAGGCGCTTATTTTGCATTATCGCCTATTGATTCACAACGGCAATGGCAAACATTTACCCATTAAAGAATATCGGCCATAAAATCGACTCAATGAAATAGAACGGAAGAAGGAATTGGCCGTTTTTTAAGTTTTTCGCCTTCATAACTAATTTTTAAAGCGCTTGCACCGGCATTCTGAAAATAGACAAGTGATATCGGGTGGAAACCGGCTTTTAACGCAACCGCTCCAAATTTTTCTTCCGCAGGATGCAACTCGTTGTTATCTACAATAAGTTTGTCGCGTTTTAATACATTGCCTAACACGTGCCGTGTCACATCAGGCAAAGGCGTTATCTATATAATAGACAGTGTATCGGAGTCATTTAGGAGTATCATTACCCTGTAATATTTTTTAAGTAACGTTCCTTTTAATCAAAAGACCCTTCTTTTTTAAATAAGAACATAGCTTTGCAAATTAATTAATATTTTTTGTTTACTTCTTTGAAAGAT
>CAYRJN010000181.1:0-7709 GCA_964424545.1 uncultured Calditrichaceae bacterium | reverse complement strand
AGCAATACAAGTAGAACAGCAAATTCCGATTGAAATAAGCACAGCACACAACAAAGGCTATACGTAATTTGGGAAACGTGCTGATTATCTTGATGTTAGCGCTAGTCAAAATTAGTAATAAATTGAAAATTAATCGTTTCAAAATCCCAAACTACGCATAGCCAAACCGTTGGCAATAATTATACCATTTGAAAAATTATGACAAATAAATTAATTTTAATACTAATCCTGTTTTCTATTGTTTCTTGTACAAGTAATAAGATAATTGCCCAGGAAAATTACAAAGGCGGAACAAAACATAAACAACCTGAAATTGAATCCCTTCCAAAAGAGTCTGAATATATCTTTGATAAAAAACTAAACGATACTCTGGGAAATAAATTAAATCAAAAAATTGATGAACTTTTTAGTAAATATGATATTGCGGGTATTACAGCAACTATTTTAATCCCCAAAAAAGGAATTTGGGAAACAAATAGAGGTTTTATATCTAAACCGGATAATATCGTTATCGATAGTTCTTCCGTATTTTATTGGGCAAGTGTGTCTAAATTAATTACAAGTACCATAATTCATCAATTGGTTTTGGAAGGCGCCCTTTCTTTTGAGGACAAACTTTCTAAGTGGTTTCCTGAATTTCAAAATTCAGGAAAAATTACTATTGAAGAACTACTTACTCATACCAACGGAATTTATAGTTTCAATTATGATTCTACCGTACATTTCAGTAATAAACATTTCACACCGAATGAGTTGTTGGATGTGGCAAAATCTAAAAAAAATCTATTTGAACCGGGCGAATATTGGTCATATACCAATACGGGTTATTTATTGCTGGCTTTAATAGCGGAAAAAACAGAGTCCAAATCATTTGGCCACATAGTTAAAGATAGAATCTCTGAACCACTGAACCTAAAAACATTAAAAACAGCCGCGCAAAACGAACCCAACCTGGCCTTAGCCCATAATAAAGATTCCGTTATACATAAAGATTATTCTGTTCCTCTCGGCGCAGGCAACATCATAAGCAACTCAAAAGATATGGCTGTTTTTTTTAGCGCTTTACTCACGGGAAAAATAATTCCTAAAAAAGATGTTCATACTATGATGAAAGACCTGTACCCCATGTTCGATAAAGGTCAATACTATGGAAAAGGGATAATGCTGTATGATTTTAAGGAGATTAATCAAACAAATAAAGTATGGATAGGGCATTCCGGGGGGACGGAAAATTACAAGGCCATTGTTGTTTATGATATAGGGACAAAAGTAATCATTGCTGTTTCGATTAATGAAAACATACCCGTAGAGGCTGTTGCCTATAAATTATTGGAACTAATTAAAGAATAAAAACGATTGCCAACAATGGCCATAGTTAACACGGGTTTTGACGTTTAATCCAAAGTAGTCATAAACATTCAGATATCTTCATTTTGCGCTAATTTAAAAAAAGAAGTATATTAAAAAGATATTTATAGTTTACAAAGGTAGCGCCATGAAAAAATCACTTTTAGCGCTTATTAGCGTTTCCCTATTCATCGCCATCGGTTGTCATTACCAAAAAACGGGCAAAGCTGAATTTTCCATAAAAGAAAATTATTACAAAAAAGAGTTCCGCATCCCTATGCGTGACGGCAAAACGCTTTTCACTTCTGTCTATATCCCTAAGGACAGTTCACGAAGCTATCCCATTTTATTACTGCGCACGCCCTATGGCGTGGGGCCCTACGGAAAAGATAAATTCAAGAGAAATTTAGGGCCGTCTAAGGCTTTTGCCGAACAAGGCTACATCTTTGCTTATCAGGATGTACGCGGCGATATTATGCGAGCCAAATTTCGCGATGATTACAGCCATCCCAAAGCGATGATACCCAATGAAGTTACCGAAATCAAACTGCCTTTGCAGGATGTATTTCACACCTTTAAAAAAGGGCATCGCATCATGGTGCAAATTCAAAGCAGCTGGTTTCCTTTGTTCGACCGCAATCCGCAGAAATTTACGGATATTTATTCGGCAGGGGAGGAGGATTTTCAAAAAGCGCAGCAAAGGGTCTATTTTTCAAAGCAATACCCATCGCAAATTCGCTTTTTTCAACTGCCAACGGACAAAATTCAAAAATGAATTATACTATCAAATGTTTTTACCTTAAAAAACGGATATTTTCCATTCGTTTTTTAGATAAGGAATATCCGATCTTAAATTATAAATACAAAAATAAAACTTTACGGACTTAGCTATTGAGCGATTGATTATTCGCAGTTAACATCCGTCAAAATTAACGCATAAGAATCATCTTTTTTGTTAAACGCGCTCCGCCCTGCACCTGCAATTGATAAAAATAGACGCCGCTCGGCATTAATGCGCCGCCGGCGCTGCGTCCGTTCCAACGAAACAGATGTCTTCCCTTGGCCAGGACTCCGTTAAAAAGCGTACATATTTTTTCACCCAAAATATTATAAACGCTTAATTCAACCGTTGATTCGTTGGGAATTTTTACGGGAATGACCGTTTCCGGATTAAAAGGATTGGGATAATTATTTTCCAAAGTGAACTCGTGTGGAACTATCTTTTGAAGCTCGCTTTCAATTTTATCGATTCTACCGATAAGCAATTTAAATGAGCGCGTCTTAGAAAAATTCGAGAATGAATAGCTATCCGTTTCCCGCAAGTTTTGATAGGTTGCCGTTTCCAAATCAACAAGGTAAATTTCCGCATTCTCATCAATATTGTTAATGCCGTTAAAATGTAAAGCGGCTTTCTTTGGAGATGCAAGCGTTACATAAAACGGAACATCATACAACGGTTCACCGGATTTGCGAACATCCGCCATAAATGCCGGATATTTTTCATCCCATTGCGGTTTTAAATAATATATACCGTTCATCCCGCCAACGGTTCTCGGCTTATGGATAATTAAATTTTCAACATTATCATTAACGGCGAATAATATTTTATCATTATAGGTATCGTTTACATTTAAATCGATGGCAATAAAGGATGTATCAGCCAAAACGTTTAATTTTTTCATCGTAGCCATTGCTTTTAGCGGCACTTTCAAAACCTGTAAATTTACGCCGTTAAAAAAGTAATACCCCATATTGGGTTCCATACGGTCGCTGCCCTCCCAGCCGACGTTAAATTTCCATAATGATTCGTTGTTACCGCCGATACCCGATTCGTTTTTTATATCATCCCAGGAAACCGTGATATTTAAAGGATTGGTAATTATATTCCAACCATCATGTAACGGAATTGCCGCAGCGTCTTTTGAATCAAGCTGCGCCTGCGGAACGTCCATCGCAATATTTAAAGGTTTTTTACACACTACCCAAAAAGCCTTCCCCTGTTCCAATTTAAAAATATTTGTTTCATTATATTTTATTAAATAGTCACTCTGCTCTCCATTATCCCAATAAGCGATCCAATCCTTTTCGGGCTCACCTTGCAAAATATCGGAAATCCTTAAATTTCCACCATTGCCCGGCAGACCGAGCAAACGATAATCATCCGATGTGTAATCTGCTGCCGATGGATGTTGCGGGAAAAAAACGGTTCCGTTGGAAGATATGGTTTCCGGAAGCGGCAAAGTTTTAAACGTACGCTCGTCGCTACGATCGCTGCCGCCGTCATAATTTATTTCCACCTGCCAACGATATTCGGTATTCGGCTGTAAACCGCTCAGCTCTACAATGGCGTAATTGTTTATATTTCCCGATATGGGATTATTCCCGAATAGCGTCTCATTCTCATTAACCGAATTTTTACCATAAAGGAACTTTACATTGACGTTGTTATCCGCCGGAAAAATATAAGCCGATAATTTAGCGTATGTTGCCCGAATATCATTTAAGCTACCCACTTGCTCAATAAGCGGGCTTGTTTTTATAGTCACATTAACGGGCCGACTATATAAGGTTAAATCGGTTGCCTTTGTGTTAGTGATTTGACAATGATAAATCCCTTCATCATTGCTTGTAACTTGATTTAATATAAGCTCTTTATTGGAAGCGCCGTTAATTAATTGATCATTTTTATACCACTGATACCTATTATTGGCCTCCTCTCCCGGTGCGACAAGAGATAAATCCTCTCCCGAACTTACCAGCGTATCTTTTGCCATTCCTACGCTGTCCTGCGGCGCATAAACAATGGTATCCGAAGGTACGGTTAGATTGGGCACAATATCTTTAAAAGTAAATTTATTCTCCTGAATTAACAACCATTTAAGAGTAGATAAAGCGCTTAATGGTGGCAAAGTATCAAAATTATTACCGTTAATATGTAATTCCGTTAACCTATTCAATTCGTTGATCTCAGCGGGCACTATTCCCGTTAAATTATTCTCGGCAACGGATAACACTTTCAAGTTTGTAAGCCGCAACAATTGCTCAGGCCAGCCCCCTTCAAAATTGTTACCCGATAAATTTAGTATTTCCAAAACGAATAAATTTCCGAGATTCTCGGGTAAAACGCTATAAAACTCATTCTGCCCCAAATCAAGTACACGCAGGCTCTTAAGTTTTCCTATATCTTCCGATAGCTCTCCGCTAAGATGATCCGCATTCAGGTGGAGTTCAATTAGATCGGTCAAGTTATACAATTGCGGCGGTATATTTCCCAAAATACCGTCATTATTATTCATAAATAATATCTTTAAAGCCGATAAGCTTCCGATATCAGGAGGGATAGCGCCGGCCAAACCGTTTTCGGCGAGATTCAACGCCGTTACTCTGCCGTCGGTGACGGTTACGCCGTACCAGTTGTCGATAGGTTGATCGCTCAGCCAGTTGTCTTTATGCAGCCAATTATCGCCGTACATGGAATCATAGATCTCCAACAAAGCAAGAGAATCCGATTGGGTAACCGTAGCGTTGTTAAACAACATAACCGGCAATGTTTGCGCCTCTCCCGTCATAGTAAAAAAACGAGCGCAATTCGGTGAATCGTTACAATTAATTTTTTCTTCCTTTTTATCGACGCTGTCTGACGATACAATCACAAATTTATATTCAACCTCCTCTCCGGGAGCTTTATTAATCATTACAGGAAGTTTGTAAATCATTGATTCATCGACATTTTCAAGACGATATTTATTTTTTTGTTCTCCGCTCCAATCGTTAAATGAACCGCGCAAAACCACCATATCTCCGGAATCCGGCTGAAAAACGCCAATTTCTTCCTGAACGCTCATATCTACCTGAAAGGTTATCGTCGCAGCGTCAAAATCAAGATTAACCTGGCGGGCGTAATCGGTATTTGTTAGCAATTCCTGTAAATTTCTTCCCGCCACTATAGCATATACAACACGAAACGATGAACGGCTATCCACCCTGTAAGGTCCTGTCGATAAAAGCAACCCTTTTTCATTCGCTACATTATCAGGTTCGACAATCTCCTTTAATTGATTATAAAGTTGTTCTCCATCCGACAAAAAATGATCCGTAAATCCCGAAACATTTCCTTTCAACAAAGCAATACCGTAATAATATAGAGAATCACCTATTTGATCGCTGTACATATAAGCCAATTTGCGGCTTGCATCCCAACCGGATAAATTATTATTAAAATCGCCGATATCATAATCGGCGTAAGCGCTAAAATATAAACTATCCAACCGATAGTTATTATCATTATGTATCGTATAATCCAAAATGATAAAATTATTTAAGGGATTTGTATCAGATGAATAACTATTTTGTGTTATAGTGACCCCAATTTTTCCTGTCTCTCTATTATAATGATGATCGTTAAAAACAGTAGAAAAAGCCTGATTAGTATTTGGAATAGGGCTTTCAACAGATTTAACGGACGTAAGCGGCATAAAATCGCTATCTTTAAACATATAAGGTTTTCCACAAATTTTATCGGGCGAAAGGGCGAGAAATATTCCGGCAGTATAAACCCCGTTCTTGCCAAGATAGGATATTCCGTTACCCATACCGTTTTCGTAACCGCACGCAAAACCGCCTATTAATCCCCGATTGAAAACAGATACATTCATATTGTTTTTATGATCTTTGAAATCCATTGGCAGGGCGTCAATATAAGTTTTATACAAGGCTTCTACGCTTCCGCGATAATTTGTAGCGCTTAAAGAGAATTCTATCTCTCCCGTATCGTTTATTGTGGGCATCCAATGTACTTTGTTATCTTCATCTACGCTCATCCCAGCTGGACCTTGCACTACCTGTATCTGAGGAGATGGAAAACCAAAATAATGCGGATTATACGAAATATCTCTGCCTACAACCGCATTTATCGTATATGGAAATAATTTAAGCCCTATAGCATAGGTAAATCTGATTATTGTGCCTGGCTTTGGTCTTGTCAAACCGTTAAGATTATTAATTGTACTAAGAGGATTGGAATCTAAAGAATTTATTGTAACATCCGGTATAAATAGCAACCCATTTAACTCATAAAATAGCATGGGATCGGAATGTCCTGTCGTATTTTGACGTTCCCATGCTAATTGTAAATCGGCATAGGATTTCCCATTTTTAAAGCTATAGATATCCAGGAAATCGGATTGTTTTGCAGGATTAATTCCCCATGGACTTGATACGGAATTTCTTATTCCCCAGAATCCGCTTGTATCGCCATAAACTGCATTCATTACAGTGGGTAATAATTGGATATCATCTGTTGTATCAGCGGGTGTTCCACATAAACACCATACGGTAAACGGCACTTTAATAACCGGCATACTATTTCTGGATAAATCAATAGCTAATCCTTCATCATCTCGTCCGAAACGTATCTCAATCTCCGGATATCTGATATTTGCACTATAATAAGCTATATTCGCAATATCCGCATTTTTACACGAAACGTAAAATTGCCCGTCATCGTCGGGAGAAACGGAAGAAAGTGAAGCGCTGTCTATTAATGCAGCAAAACTTTGAGGATCCATAATTTTATCTTCGCTTCCGGAAATATTACCCTTAAAAATAAACCTCGGAGAAGATAATTTGCCGTTACTATTGGCAATCAAATCAATTCGTTTTAATAAAGTCGGTAGATCGCTTTCGTTTTCATTCGAAACATTTAAACCAACAAATGTTTTCTTCTCAAGCGGCCTTATATTAAAAGATTTATCAAATTTACTCCATTGCGCGCGGGCAATCACTGCAAGAGCGATTGAAAAGACAATAATGTGATATAACTTTTTTAACATATTTGGCCCCTCTCTATCGCTAATTAAACCATTATAATTGTAACTATATAGACTTAATTCAAAAATAAATACTCAAAAATAATAAATTTAGATAGATATCTCTATATTTATTTATTTCATGACATTCTTTTTGAAATAATTTCGTGAATTTTCGGTTTCAATATAAAACCATCTCAATAACAGCTTGAAAAATGATTAATGCTAACAATAAGCATACATAAGTAATTTAATTTTGTGGAGGAATATAACATAGTAAATCGTTTTTTGCAACGACTTAACGCTTGATAATAAAAAAACAAAAGACTTCTCGATGTACTTTGAACCCCAATTGATCGTATTATCTTATCGCTGCATCAATATAAATCCTTATGTAAGCAACCAAAAAGATTTAATTTTGTATATATCCAAATATAGCCAAGGAAAATAAGAGGTTGAAACATAAGTAATTTGATATAGTATAAATTTGGTTCTTTCACATAGTCAAGTCTAAAATTATGTGTAAATTACTTCCTAACCCAGGACCCAGCGGGG
>CAYRJN010000180.1:0-7709 GCA_964424545.1 uncultured Calditrichaceae bacterium | reverse complement strand
ATAAATTATACATATTGTTTATGCAACTCTAAATTCTTGTATCGGAATTTCAAAAAATAACCTATTTCGGATATTTTCATTTTTGAAATTATACATCTTTCACATAGGTAATATTTTGGATTCTCCGATTTATCTGAGAATGACAATGTTAGCCTTTTTTGTTGCCGTTCCTACATTCTCCTCCTCCATCTCATTCCCGAATGTTTTATAGGGAATCTAAATCTTGCTATTGTCTACATTCGGGTTCCTTCTTTCGAAGGAATGACACGTTGACGATTCTACCCGTACTTTTTTCATTAATCACTTTGCGAAGTTATGTTCTTAATATTTACCGTAGAGTGGTCCGAAATTAGCGCAAGCTCTAAAATCGGCTCCCTCGCGATCGGCGGTTCCAAAAGCGTTCCAGGCAGACGGACGAAAAATTTTATCTTCGGATACATTATGCATAAAAACCGGAATTCTCAATAACGAAGCGAGAGCGATCAAATCGGCTCCGATATGTCCGTAACTAATTGCGCCGTGATTTGCACCCCAATTATTCATAACGGAATAGACATCGCTAAATGCGCCGCCGCCGGTTAAACGCGGAGCGAACCATGTTGTCGGCCAGGACGGATCAGTGCGTTCGTCTAATTTATTATGTACATCATCGGGTAGATCAATAGTGTAACCTTCGGCTATCTGTATAGCCGGGCCAAGTCCTTTAATAATGTTTATGCGACTCATGGTTACCGGCATACCGCCCTGCGTTTTAAAACGGCTGGAATAACCTCCGCCGCGAAAATAGCCGAGATTGCCGGGGTGCCAGGTTGTCGCTTCAAGGCATTTGTTCATTTCTTCGTTGCTAATCTCCCAAAAAGGTTTCATAGCGGGTTTGCCGTCGATTGTTTGTTGACCGGTACCATCGAGAGTAGTCGGTCCCGAATTAATTAAATGTAAAAAGCCGTTTGCCGCTTCGCCTTGCGGTCGGTAACCCGTAACGCGTTCAACTGCTTCCGGACTCCAATAAGTGCGAACATCGGAGAAAATTTGCGCTGTATTGGTTAACAGATAGCCGAAAAGCATGGAAACGCCGTTCAAGGAATCGTTTTCCGTGGCCACAATATAAGGCGCTCGTTTGCCATTCCAATCAAAAGAGGTATTTAAAATGGCTTCCATAAAATCCCCGTTGGGGAAATGATCTGTCCATTGGCGCTGGCCCTGAAAGCCGCCGGCAATAGCGTTATGTCCCATCGATTCTTCGCCGTAGCCGATCTCTTCCAATTTTTTATTACCAACCATAAGATCACGGGCAATTAAAGCCATTTTTAAGGAAAATTCCCAATCGGCGTCTTTATCTTCTCTTGATTTCCGTTTTTCCGGTTTATTATAGTCTTTGCCTTCCGTGCAATTTTTCCGAACCCAGAGCAAGGCTTTTTCATATTCGTCCTTGTCATAGATTTCTTCATCGATACGACGGATAAATTCGGACATGTCAATGCTTTCCACGCGCATACCGAGATAGGCTTCAAAAAAATTATGGTCGACAATTGAGCCGGCAATACCCATGGAAACGCCGCCCATGGCCAAATAAGATTTACCCTTCATCAATGCAACGGCAAGTCCGGCTTTGGCAAAGCGTAGAATTTTTTCCTGAACATCTTGTGGAATGGACGTGTCTTTAACATCCTGTACGTCTTTACCGTAAATGCCGAAAGCCGGCAATCCCTTTTGGTTGTGCGCTGCCAAAACAGCCGCAAGATAAACGGCTCCCGGTCGTTCCGTTCCGTTAAAGCCCCAAACAGCTTTGGGAATATACGGGTCCATATCCATCGTTTCCGAACCGTAACACCAGCAGGGCGTTACGGTCAGCGAAATGCCTACGTTTTCTTTTTTAAATTTATCGGCAGCCATAGCCGCTTCTTTTACGCCGCCAATGCAGCTGTCGGCGATTACGCATTCAACGGGATCTCCGGTCGGGTAGCGTAAATTATCCGATAAAAATTTGGCCACGTTTTCGGCCATGCCCATCGTTTGTTTTTCGAGCGATTCTCGTACGCCGCCGAGTCGGCCGTCAATAGTGGGACGGATGCCGATTTTCGGCAGATTATCTTTTGAAAAAACAGTTAAATCAGCGCTCATTTTATAATATCTCCTTGAATAAGAGTTCGTTGTTAAATGTAGAGTGCAAACGTTTGCCCTCAAATATAATACAGAGTTCAATTAAGTGCAAGTATACTCAGAGTTATCGCTTTATTTTTTATGAAATATTTTTCATTTTTTCCAATCCATTATTAATTTTGCCTTTAATTTATAAAAATTCTATTTTCAGTCGTAAAACATTTAAATCGCGATATTATGAAAAGAACATAGTTTCGCAAAGTGATTAATGTTAAATTGCATAAATAGAAAAATAGATTAAAACCGTCCCCTTAAAAAAGGGGACAATAAGGGCTGTCAGGTTTTAATTACTCAATAATTCCGATATTTATCGCAACCCCTTTATCCCTTTTTAAAGGAAGATATATTTTTTTCTGTTTTGCAAAATAGATGGAATAAGCGTAAACTTTAAAATTCCGATGCTATAAATTAAGAATAGAAAATCAAATGAGAAATGACCCGTATAAAGGCATTGCTTCGCTATATGACGGAGCGGTTGAACCATTTAATAAAGGAATCCGTAAATATGCCTTAAAAATAGCGGATGTCCATAAAAATAGTGATGTTTTGGAAGTGGGTTGCGGGACAGGCGCGAATCTCGAATTGTTGTTGAAACGCGGTTGTAATATTCACGGAATAGATATTTCGCCTTCTATGCTGAAAATTGCAAAGGATAAATTTGGGGATAAAGCTAAATTGCTTCAAGGTGACGCCGCCCATATGAAACAATATTCGGATCAATCTTTCGATTTGGTTATCGCCATGCTTACATTGCATGAAATGCCCAGCTCTATCCGAATAAATGTGTTAAAGGAAATGAAACGAGTGATGAAACCGGACGGGCGTATTTTATTGGTGGATTATCATAACGGTTCGTTACGTCCGCTGTTGGGTTGGCTTTATAAAGCGATCATCCTTTTTTTTGAAATTGCCGCAGGCTACGAACATTTTTCAAACTACCGTAATTTTATCAAAAACGGCGCATTGCTGCCGTTGATCGATAAAGCCGCTCTTACCATTGAAAAAAAGAAGATTATCAGTAAAGGCAATTTTGTCGTTTATCTTCTTAAGCTAACTTGGCTATACTAGTACAATATTCCATAAAAACCCTTACAATAAGCCTAGACTAATATTTCATCCAATTTGTATTTCCATCTAAATATTATCGGGTCATCATTAACTTCTTCTAAATATTTCAGTATCCGTATTTTTAATTAATCTTTTGATTTTACTCTAATTCCACGGAGAAGTGACCGCGACATTTTACTAAAAAACATCTCTATTAAGTTCTACCAAGAGCCGTGTTTCGGTGTAAATATAAATTCAAATCTATTCGGATATTTTTTCAAAGCATTCATTATCTCTTTTGATATATGAGATGAATGATTATCTAATATAATCCGTATTTTCCATTCTTTTGGATATTCTGTATCAACTTTTTCTAAAAATTCAATAAATTCACGGCTTCTATGCCTATCGCTTACCAGACCAATTACTCTCCCATTATGTAAGTCTATTCCAGCTAAAAGACTTAAAGTACCATGACGGCGATACTCATAATCGCGAGCCCATGTTGTCTTTTTACCAACTATAGGTGAAAGATCTGCCGCTGATTAAGCTGTAATTTAGCGTACGATTGAAAAATCATTTTAACATTATAGTTCGATAAATTCTTTAACGAATTTATTTTGTGAATTTTTTAGTTCGTCGGGCGTTCCTTCTTCTTCTATTTTACCGTCGTTGATTACTACGATTTTATCAGCGAGTTTAAACGCTTCGTGATGATCATGTGTAACATAAATAACGGAAATGGAAAAATTATCCGTTAAAGTCCTAATTTTAGCACGGATTCTGGTTTTCAATTTAACATCGATGCTAGCCAGAGGTTCGTCCATTAGTAATATTTTCGGATTTAATGCTAAACTTCGGGCAATGGCGGCGAGTTGTTGTTGACCGCCGGAGAGCATGGCAGGGTAACGCTTTCCCATGCCTCGAAGATTAAAAAAATCAAGCAATTCTTCTATTTTCGTTTCCATATTGGGAATTTTTTTTATTCTCATCCCGAAAGCAATATTCTCATAAACGGTCATATGTGGCCAGAGCGCTAAATTCTGAAAAATAAAACCGATTTGTCTTTGCCGTGCGGGTAGCAAAATGTTGTCGTTTTTGCCGACCATTTTTCCATTAATGTAGATTTCGCCCGTGTCCGGTTTTTCAAGTCCGGCAAGAAGACGCAGAATGGTCGTTTTGCCACTGCCCGATGAACCGAGCAGACAGGTGAGCTTCCCGTCTTTAAATTCCATGGAGATATTGTTTAATATGCGTGTATCTCCGAAATGTTTATCCACATTTTTTAAGGCGGCGGCTATCATAAAATCAGCTCCATTTCTTTTTAAAAAACAGCTTTTGGCCGATAAATAAAATTATCAGCGCTGTCAGCGTAATCAATAGGACGATCAAACTCATGGCGCTTACCAAACTCTGCGGCGCGTTGGCCATGATGGTAAAAACTTTAACGGGCAGCAGCGACGTACCGGGCGGATAGATCAATATGGTTGTTCCAAGTTCGCCGAGACTGAAAATAAAAGAGATCAGGAAAGCGGCGAACAATCCGTCGGCAGTTAGAGGGATAACTATTTTGCGTATCCGGAAAAAAAACCCGGCGCCGGCCAGTTCGCCCGCTTCTTCAAAGGAAAAAGGAACCTGTTTAATGGCGTTGGAAATCAATTTTTCGCTGATGAAAATAAAACGACCGAGATAACCGATAACAATTATCCAAAAACCGGAGTAGATAAAATTAAAATGGGGCGTATTGAAAAATTTGATCAAACCGATTCCGAGAACCGTTGATGGTATGCCGAAGCTAATCAAAAGAATAAGATTAAGCGGTTTTACCTTTTCTCTTTCGCTTAAATAGGCAAAAATAAAACCGAATATCAGCAAGATAAAAGCGCCGAACGTAGCCGTCAAAACGGAAGCGGAGATATCGGGCGATAAAAGAGAAAGCGCTTGAAGGAAATGACTTTTTCCGCTATAAAAAGATTGGATGATGAGCACAATCAAAGGAATAAACACAGACAGAAGTAGATAAGCGGCGTGCGTAAATAACAATGGCAATTTTATTGTCTTTAATGCTATCCTTTTTGTCCGATGAGAGCGTACATTCAGAGCGAGAAAGGGCGCATCGGATAGATAGAAACGTTCCAGCATCAACAAGGATATACTGATTACGATTAATATCATCGAATTGGCAACCGCGGCGCCGTAATTATAAAAAGCGGAAAATTGAGTAAAAATTTCGGTTGTCAATACGTTAACGGAAAGAAACGACGGTACGGTAAATTCCGATAGGTTTAAAACGAAAATTAATATAAAAGCGGAAAATATAGCCGGTTTTAGCAAAGGAATAATTATTTTTACGATTGTCTGCTTGTAATCGCTAATCATTAGAGCCGCTTCTTCATATACGACGCTTAAATTGCCGAGTCCGCTGCCGATAATGATCATTGCCAAAGGCGCGTAAATAATAGACATCACAAAAATCACGCCATATTCACTGTAAATAAAATCCTTTCCTATTCCGATCAGGATAAAAAAATCAGCCCAGGAAACCGCAATAATATACGGTGATATAAAAAGCGGAATTAATAAAAGTAATTTAAAAATATGATGTAAGGGTAAATCGGTTTTGTTTAAAGTAAAAGCAAAGAACCCGCCGCAAAGCGTAGATAACAAAGCGGCATTGAAAGCGATAGTAATGCTCTTTAAGACCAGCTTTAACGTTGTGCCGTTAAATATATCCGTATAATTTTTTAAACTGATGGCTCCGTCTTTAATAAAAGAATCGGCGGCAACGCCGAACAGGGGCAGGATAACAAAGAATAAAAATACGGACGTTGCGGCGATATAAATAGTTTTTTTCATTGACGATTAATTGATTTCTTTTGTTCCACCCCTGTTAATTAAACGGCTTAATTAAAAACCAAAACGAATAGGCTATTTTTCTTCCGCCCAGCTTTTTAAATAGGGTTGAATCTCTTCCAATTTTTGAGCTGTGACATCATAATTTATTTTCATTGGTTGAATATTGTCGAGTGAAGGAATATAAGGAGGTGTTTTTACACCTTTATGTAAAGGCATTTGCGCGCAAGAAACGGCCAATTTTTCTTCTGTTTTGCGCGAAAGAAGATAATCGATTAATTTTTTTCCGTTTTGACGATGAGCCGATCCTTTTATTAGCGAAACCGTATTTGGGATAATCAGGTTTCCGATTCCGTCTTGTTGATCCAAAAAGAGATAATCAATATTTTTGCCTTCGTTTTTTGCGGTAAAAGCGTCGTCGGTATCGGTCAGACCGCACCAAATCTCTCCCTGTGAAACCCGTTTTTCCACATCGCCGTTGCTGGAAGCAATCACAACCTTATTTTCCTTTAGATCGTTTAAAAATTGTTTGGCTTTTTCATCTCCGAAAGCGCTAAACCAAGCGGCAAAATGAAAAGAAGTGGTGCCGAAAAGAGGATTGGCCACCGCGACATTGCCTTTGTATTTTTCCTTAACCAAATCAAATATAGATTTTGGAACGTCTTCTTTATTAAGCAACGTCGTATTATAGATCAGAACACGGGCGCGCGACGAAAATCCGATCCAGTTGTTATCTTTATCTTTAAAATGGGGGGCAATATCTTTGGCCACCGGAGAGTTATAAGCGTCTGTGATGCCTTTGTTTTTTAATATGATGGCTCGTACCGGATCGCCGCTCCAGAATACATCGCATTGCGGATTATTTTTTTCGGCAATCAAGCGGTT
This sequence comes from uncultured Calditrichaceae bacterium, assembly GCA_964424545.1. Taxonomy (GTDB): domain Bacteria; phylum Calditrichota; class Calditrichia; order Calditrichales; family Calditrichaceae; genus JAUVIB01. The sequence goes on along the minus strand of CAYRJN010000180.1, from coordinate 764 downwards.
TAAAACGCCGGTTGATTTAGTCTCTTCCGTATCGAAAAGCGCTTTGACTTTTATACCCGTATCTTTCTCGAAATTCTGCAAAACAGGTTCCGAAAAAACTTGATCTACCGTGGTATAAACCACTACCGTATTACCGTTTTGTTTTGAGCAGCTCCAAGTCAATGCCGCTACCATTGTTAATAGCGAAAGAGCAATTAAATTTTTCATCGATGTATTCTCCACTTTTTACATTTGTTTAATGAACAAATATCTTTAAAAAATCATATTAATTCAAGTTTATTGACAGCTTATCTTTCCCGACTTTGATAGCATAGATTCTTTCTTATAATAAATGTTATGATAAAAGGGCTATATCGATACTCATCGGGCCCAAAATAAAAAACGGGTGAATAACAGTCGCATAGAAAGAATAAAGGTAGCGGGTAATGACAGTTGTGGCGGATAACAGAATATTTCAAGCTGTATTAATAACTTTTTCATTGTCTCGTGCAAAAATAAACAGTTATGTAATTTTTTGAAAATCCGATTCAATTAAATATCCCATTAATATGGTATAGGCAATGAGCATAAAAATGATTATTATTAAAGAACATAACTTTGCAAAGTAATTAATGAAAATAGTGCGAGTAGAATCGTCAACATGTCATTCCTTCGAAAGAAGGAATCCGAATGTAGACAATAGCAAGATTTAGATTCCCGATAGAAACATTCGGGAATGACAAAAAGGAGGAGAATATAGGAACGGAAACAAAAAAATCCAAAAT
>CAYRJN010000179.1:0-7736 GCA_964424545.1 uncultured Calditrichaceae bacterium | reverse complement strand
AAGTGGAGTTGTTAAAAGAGGTTGCCATGGAGAAAGAGCTTCGATTCGCCATTCGCGAGGGCGGACGTACTGTTGGCGCCGGCGTTGTTTCTGAAATCATCGAATAAAAGGTAGATAATCGTGAGAGATATAATCGTATTAGCGTGTGTTGAGTGTAAGGAGCGTAATTACACGACCACTAAAAACAAAAGAACGCAAACGGGGCGTATCGAATATAAAAAATATTGCCCGCGTTGTAATGCGCGCACCATACATAAAGAAACAAAATAAAAACAGTTAGGCCTGTAGCTCAATTGGCTAGAGCACCGGTCTCCAAAACCGGGGGTTGGGGGTTCGAGTCCCTCCAGGCCTGCTGATTTTTTTTGGAGCGTGTAAATTCTTCGTAAGCGGAAGAAAAATATTTAGATTAATTAAGAAAAGACATTTGGAGTTTCGAACAGAATGATAAAAAAAATCCAACAGTTTATAGAGGGCGTTAAAACGGAAATGTCAAAAGTTTCCTGGCCGACGCATCAGGAATTGGTTAATTCGACAATGATTGTATTTGTGGTTTCTATCGCATTTACCGTGTTTATTTTTGTCGCTGATCTGGTCTTTTCAAAAATTTTAGAAATTTTTTATTAGCTTTATTCTTGGATGAGGTGAGATTTGTCAGAGAAAAAATGGTTTGCATTGCGCGTATTTTCGGGTAAAGAAGAGAAGGTGAAGGCTCATATAGAGCATGAGATTAAGCTTGCTGGTATTGAAGAAAAGATCGGCAGTATTATTATTCCTTCCGAAAATATCATTGAAATGAAAAACGGTAAAAAGCGCGTAAAGAATAAAGTATTTTTTCCCGGTTATATGTTAATCGAAATGGTTTTGGATAATCAAACCAAGCATATAATTGTAAATTCTCCGGGTGTGATAAATTTTGTCGGCCCCAGAAATGAGCCCGTACCGCTTCGCGATTCCGAAGTACGCTCTATAATAGGGAAAATTGAAAAGAGTCGCGAAACAGAAGTGAAAGGAAAAGTTTCTGTACCGTTCAAGGTTGGAGATCCTATTCGCGTTGTCGATGGACCGTTTAATGATTTTACGGGCTTTGTTGAAGAGATTAATGACGAGAAGAATAAGGTGAAAGTCAATATTAGCATTTTTGGACGGCAAACGCCTGTTGAGTTGGATTTCCTGCAAGTTGAATTGGAAAAATAATGTCAAGATTTTGTATAGATGAGGTTTATGGAAAATGGCAAAAAAAGAAATAGGGAAAATTAAATTACAAATACCTGCGGGACAGGCAAAACCTTCTCCGCCTGTTGGCCCTGCGTTAGGGCAGCACGGCGTAAATATCATGGAGTTTTGCAAGGCATACAATGCAAGAACGCAGGATCAGGCAGGAATGATTATTCCGGTTGAAATAACGGTTTATGCCGACCGCTCTTTTACGTTTATTACAAAAACGCCGCCAGCTGCCGGATTGTTGCTTAAAGAGGCTGGTTTGGAAAAAGGTTCGCCCGAGCCCCATACGACTAAGGTCGGTAAGGTAACAAAAGAGCAGGTTAAGAAGATTGCGGAAATAAAAATGCCTGATTTGAACGCAGGCAGCATTGAAGCCGCAATGAGGATAATTGAAGGAACTGCCAGAAATATGGGTATTGTTGTCGAAGAATAGAATTATTAATTGAGGTAAGAATGAAGCGAAGTAAACGTTATCAAAAAAGCCTGGAGAAAATAGATCGAAACAGAGAATACTCTCTTGAGGATGCCATCAACCTAATTAAAGAGACAGCGACGGCAAAATTTGACGAGACGATCGAAATTGCTATGAAGCTGGGCGTTGATCCGCGTCATGCCGATCAAATGGTTCGGGGCACGGTTGCGCTTCCTCACGGAACGGGTAAGACGGTAAGAGTTCTGGTTTTGGCAAAAGGAGAAAAGGCCGAGGCTGCGCTCAAAGCGGGCGCGGATTACGCAGGGCTTGAAGAGTATATTGAAAAGATACAAAAAGGCTGGCTTGATTTTGATGTTGCCGTTGCAACGCCCGACGTTATGTCGATGGTCGGACGTCTTGGCAGAATCCTTGGCACACGCGGGTTAATGCCTAATCCGAAAAGCGGAACGGTTACCATGGAGGTTGAAAAGGCCGTTAAAGAAATCAAGGCTGGTAAAATTGATTTCCGTGTTGATAAAACCGGTATTATTCATACCGGCGTGGGTAAATCGTCTTTTGAAAATGAAAAAATCGTTGAGAATGTAAAAGCATTCGTCAGTGCGATTATCAAGCTTAAACCGGCTTCGGCAAAAGGGACTTATCTACAGTCGATTTCCATTTCCAGTACAATGGGACCGGGAATTTTTCTCGAAAGATCAACAGCATCCTATAATATGCAATAAATGTTAGGAATTAAAAAATGGCTACTGCAAAGAAAATAGAAATTGTAAACGAATATGTTGAAAAGTTCAAATCGGCCAAATCGGTCTATTTAACGGACTTTAAAGGTATTGATGTGGCGACCGATACCGAGTTGCGTAAGAAATTCCGTGATTCGGATATCGAATATAAGGTTTTGAAGAACAGATTGGCTAAGCGCGCCCTAAACGAAGCCGGAATTAACGATCTTGATCCGTATTTGAAGGGTGTGACCGCTTTTGCCATAGGTTATGATGATCCGGTTGTGCCGGCGAAAATAATTAAAGAGTTTAATAAGCCTAAAGAGAAGCTTGTCTTGAAGGGTGTTTACTTCGAAGGAAAAGTATTTGAGGCGGAAGCCGCGGCGGCTCTTGCCGATCTTCCTTCGAGAGAAGTGCTTATATCTCAGTTTGCCAGCGCTATTCAGTCGCCAATGGTTAAATTAGCGGGTACATTACAGGCAACCATGCAAAAAATGGTTGGCGTATTAAATTCATTAAAAGACAAAAAAACAGCGTAAATATTATACACATTTAGTTTGGAGGTTAAAAAAATGGCTGATATTTCAAGAAGCGACGTACTTAACTACCTTGAGAATGCAACAATGTTGGAAATTTCGGAATTGATAGGTGAAATCGAAGAAAAATTTGGCGTGACTGCCGCCGCTCCCGTAGCGGTTGCCGCCGGACCTGCCGCTGCGGGACCTGCTGAAGCTGCCGAAGAAAAAACGGAATTTGACGTAATCTTAACATCCGCCGGCGATAAAAAGATTCAGGTAATCAAAGTGGTTCGCGCTATTACAGGCTTAGGTTTAAAAGAGGCTAAAGAATTAGTTGACAGCGCTCCGAAGGCGATTAAAGAAGGCGTATCAAAGGCCGAAGCGGAAGATATTCAAAAACAGATTGAGGAAGTAGGCGGAAACGTCGACGTAAAATAATTTCACAATCAATCGAAATTTAACAAATTTAGAAGAGGTAGGCCTTTGAAGGTTAAAAAACCTGTAAAACGTCATTCTTTTATGAGAATACCGCCTGCTCGCGAGTATCCTAATTTATTAGAGATACAGGTAAAATCATTTGAAGAATTTTTACAGGCTACGGTGCCTCCCGTTGAAAGACAAAACAAAGGATTGCAGTCTGTCTTTAATGGAATATTTCCCATTTCGGACAGTTCTGGTAATTTTGAGTTGCAATTCGTTGAGTATTTCGTCGATAAGCCGAAGTATGAGGAAAACGAATGTCAAGAACGGGGCGTTACCTATGCCGTGCCGGTGAAAGCAAAGATGCGTCTCGCTATTAAGGACGTAACCGGTGAAACCGATAATTTTACCGAGTTTATCGAACAGGATGTATATCTCGGCAATATGCCTTACATGACCAGTCGCGGCACATTTATTATAAACGGCGCCGAGCGGGTAATCGTAAGTCAATTGCATCGTTCTCCCGGTGTGTTTTTTTCAGACTCCGTGCATCCGAATGGGACCCCGCTTTATTCGGCGAGGATAATTCCTTTTAGGGGGTCGTGGGTGGAATTCACTACGGATGTTAACGATGTGATGTATGTATATATCGACAGGAAAAAGAAATTTCCCGTTACGATGTTACTACGCGCAATCGGCTTTGCGACTAATGAAGAAATCGTTGATTTGTTTAAATTGGGCGAGATGCGTAAAATAAGCGAAGAGGAAATTCCCAATTTAATCGGACATGCCATCGGCGCAGATGTCATTGACACCAAAACAGGCGAAGTAATTGCCGAACAAGGAAACGATATAACGGTAGAGTTGCTCGAAGAATGCATTAGTTTGGGCATAAAAGAAATAAAAATAATTCGTCCTGGGGACAGCAACTCTCCCAATGTTATCTTAAATACGATTCGTAAGGATAATACGCACACGGATGTGGAATCCATTGAGGCGATTTATCGTCAATTACGTTCCGGCGAGCCTCCTGATATCGATACGGCGAGAGGTCTTATCGAAAGAATGTTTTTTAATGAAAAACGCTACAATATGGGCGAGGTCGGTCGTTATCGCATCAATAAAAAACTTAATTTGGATATCCCCTATGAAACAATGGTGCTGACGCGCGAAGATATCATAGCAATTATCGAGTATTTGATCGGTTTGCGTTCTGGTACAAAAACTACCGATGACATCGATCATTTAGGGAATCGACGTATCAGAACCGTAGGTGAACAGCTGTCGGCTCAGTTTAGTGTCGGGTTTTCACGTATGGCTCGTACCATAAAAGAACGTATGAATATTGGTAATTCCGACAAATTAACGCCGCAGGATTTAGTAAATGCGCGTACAATTTCATCTGTAATCAATACGTTTTTCGGTACGTCTCAGTTATCCCAATTTATGGATCAAACCAATCCGTTGTCGGAATTGACCCATAAAAGGCGTCTATCTGCTTTAGGACCTGGCGGTTTGACGCGCGAACGCGCCGGATTTGAAGTGCGGGACGTTCATTATACGCATTATGGACGGTTATGTCCCGTTGAAACGCCGGAAGGTCCGAATATCGGTCTAATTTCATCGTTGTGCGTTCATGCGCGCATCAACAAATTCGGGTTTATCGAAACGCCCTATCGTGTGGTTAAAAACGGAAAAGTCGGTAATGAAATCAAATATCTTTCCGCGACGGAGGAAGACGCCTACACGATTGCTCAGGTAAATGCGCCGCTCGATAAAAGCGGAAAATTTGTGAACGATCGCGTAAAAGCGCGCATCAAAGGCGATTTCCCGATCGTAGCTCCGGAAGATGTTGATTATATGGATGTGGCGACAAATCAGATCGTATCGCCGGCGGCGGCTTTAATACCTTTCCTTGAACACGACGATGCTAACAGGGCCTTGATGGGTTCCAATATGCAGCGTCAGGCCGTGCCTTTATTAATACCGGATTCGCCGATTGTAGGCACCGGTATGGAAGAGAGAGTTGCGCATGATTCGGGAACGGTTATTCTGGCCGATGAAGACGGCGTGATTGAATATGTAGATTCAAAAAAAATCATTTTAAAGGCGGATAAGAATAAGAAAGCCGCTTTCGGTAAAGAGAGATTGAAGAAGGAATCTACTATTTATGAATACGATTTATTGAAATTTAAAAGAACCAATCAGGATACGAGCATAAATCAGCGTCCTTTGGTAGACGCTGGACAACGGGTTAAAAAGGGCGACGTCCTTGCCGACGGCTGTGCGACGGACTTCGGTGAATTGGCGCTTGGTAAGAATATTCTCGTCGCATTTATGCCTTGGCGCGGATATAACTTCGAAGACGCTATAATTATAAGCGAGCGCGTTGTACGCGATGATGTTTATACCTCAATTCATATTGAAGAATTTGAATTACAGGTACGCGATACAAAACGCGGCGAAGAAGAGTTGACGCGCGAAATACCGAACGTCAGCGAGGACGCCACAAAGGATCTTGACGAACACGGCATTATCAGAGTCGGCGCAGAAGTAAAAGCAGGCGATATATTAATCGGTAAAGTTACGCCTAAAGGCGAAGCTGATCCTACGCCGGAAGAGAAGCTGCTTAAAGCGATATTCGGTTCCAAAGCGGGTGATGTTAAGGACGCTTCCCTAAAAGCTCCTCCCGGAATGAAAGGTGTTGTAGTATCTACGCGTCTGTTTTCGCGCAAGAAAAAGGATGTCGATAATAAAAAGGACGATAAAGATATTATCGAACGTATTGAAAAGAAAGCCGCAGCCGACAGAGCGGCGATTGTTGAACGGTTGGCCGAACTTCTTGCGGAACGCTTTAACGGAATGAAAGTGACTAACGGTATTAATTATGTTGACGGAAAAATCGGTATCGTACCGGGTAGCGTTATCAATGAGAATTCTTTTAAAGAGATCGACGTTCAGAATCTTGATATCAATTCAACATGGTTTGATGAAGACCCGAAAAATGCTTTTGTACGTGAATTGTATTCCGATTATCGCGCTGCGTTGCTTGATATAGAAAACGAGTTAAAACGCGAAAAGCATAAAATTATGGTCGGAGATGAACTTCCTCCGGGAATTGTCCAATTGGCCAAAGTATATGTAGCTGAAAAAAGGAAACTTTCGGTTGGTGATAAAATGGCCGGACGACACGGTAATAAAGGCGTTGTATCGCGTATTGTTCCGATTGAAGATATGCCCTTTATGGCGGACGGAACGCCGGTTGATATTATTTTGAATCCCCTTGGCGTGCCGTCGCGAATGAATATCGGTCAGATTTTTGAAACTACGCTCGGGTGGGCCGGTAAGGTGCTTGGTAAAAAATACGCTACGCCGGTTTTTGACGGCGCTTCTATGGATGAAATATTTGAAGAGATTAAGAAAGCCGGATTGCCGGAAAAAGGGAAAGTTCATCTTTATGACGGTCATACGGGCGAAAGATTTGATCAGGAAATTAATGTCGGATATATTTATATGCTGAAACTTTCGCATTTGGTTGATGACAAAATTCATGCGCGTTCAATCGGCCCGTATTCATTGATTACTCAACAGCCTCTAGGCGGTAAAGCTCAATTCGGTGGCCAGCGCTTCGGTGAAATGGAAGTTTGGGCATTGGAAGCGTACGGCGCCGCTTATACATTGCAAGAGATCCTTACCGTAAAGAGCGATGATGTAACCGGTCGTTCTAAAACGTATGAAGCCATTGTAAAAGGCGAAAATTTGCCGGAAGTCGGCACGCCGGAATCATTTAATGTATTGATTCGCGAACTTAAGGGCTTAGGACTCAAGGTTAGGTTGGAATAGTATCGGGATATTTTAAGTTCTTTTATATCCTTTGATTCTTTATAAAATAGGAGTACTATTTTGAGTACTAAAAGAGGTAGAAATAAATTTAATAAAATAATAATCGGATTATCTTCTCCGAACGACATTCTGGAACAGTCATACGGCGAAGTTACCAAGCCGGAAACAATAAATTATCGTTCGTTTAAACCTGAAAAAGACGGTCTTTTCTGCGAAAAGATTTTCGGACCGGTTAAAGACTGGGAATGTCATTGTGGTAAATATAAACGAATTCGTTATAAGGGCATTATATGCGATCGATGCGGCGTTGAAGTAACGCAGAAAAAAGTTCGTAGGGAGCGCATGGGGCATATCGGTTTGGCCGTGCCCGTTGTGCATATATGGTTTTTTCGGTCGCTGCCGTCAAAAATAGGTTATCTCCTTGATATGTCTCCAAAAGACTTAGAGAAGGTAATTTATTATGAAAACTATGTAGTGATCAATCCCGGTAAGAGCAATCTCAAATTCAAAGAGCTGATTAATGAGGATGTGTACTTTGAACAGTTGGATGCTCACGGAGAAATGAACGATGAGTTGCCTGAT
>CAYRJN010000178.1:0-7758 GCA_964424545.1 uncultured Calditrichaceae bacterium | reverse complement strand
TTAACGATGATAGCCATAAATTTTATCATGTTAAAATCAATAACAAGCTCGACAATAATGTAATCTACGCAATTCTTGAGGATATCGACGGCAATCTGTGGCTTAGCGGAAACCAAGGCGTTTATAATTTTAATCCCCGAAAAATGACGGTGAATCATTTTACCTACCACGACGGCCTGCAAAGCAACGAATTCAACACAAGGGCTTGTTTTAAAAGTAAAGACGGCCTTATCTATTTTGGCGGAATAAACGGCTTTAACCGTTTCAATCCGAAAAATATTAAATTAAGCCCTTACATGCCGCCCGTAATTTTAACATCCTTTAAGGTTTTGGATAAACCTTGGCAAGCAGATACACGACTGTTTAATTTATCCGTCGTTAAACTTAACCACAGGCAAAATTTTTTCTCTTTCGAATTTTCGGCGCTTGACTATAACGAGCCGCAATCCAACCGCTATCGTTATAAAATGGAAGGCTTTGATGAAAACTGGATTGAATGCGGTACGCGACACTACGCCAGCTATACCAACTTGGATCCGGGACGATATACCCTAAAAGTTTCAGGCAGCAACAGCGATGGTATTTGGTCGGAAAAGGAAGTATCGCTGGATATTATTATAACTCCGCCATACTGGGCGCGCTGGTGGTTTCGTCTTATAATTATTTTTATAATTTTTACTTTATTTTATCTATTTCATAAAATCAGGATAGCGCGTCTGTTGGAAATCGAGCGGTTACGCGTACAAATAGCCAGCGATCTCCATGACGATATCGGGTCGGCGCTTACCAAAATTGCCATTAATTCGGAAATTATTCAAAATACACAAGACCGCGGAAAAATAAAATCGGCAGCTCGCAGCATCGGTCGGGTTAGCCGCGCGGTAATAACAACCATGAGCGATATTATTTGGTCCATAGACGCCCGTAACGATACAATCGGCAATCTTCTTGACCGTATGAAAGACCTGATGGCCGATTTGTTATCTCCTTGCGAAATACAATACAATTTCAGTTACAAAGGATTAGAACCCGAACGTAAAATTGCAATTAATTTGCGTCAAAACCTGTTTTTAATATTTAAAGAAGCCATTAATAACGTTGTCCGTCATTCCGGCGCCGACGAAGTTATTATCAAACTAACGTACAACAGCGGCCATTTCACTATGAAGATTAAAGACAATGGACAGGGTTTCGATTTACAAAACCCGTCTGCCGGCAACGGCCTTAAAAATATGAAAATGAGAGCGCAGCGTATCGGCGCTCAATTCAAAATAACCGCCAATAAGGAAACGACCGTGTTCTTAAGTATGAAATCGTTATAAAAATCCCCTCTTTATGGGATGGCATTTTCTTTTTTAAATGGGTATAATTGAATATGATTACTATTGCAATTGTTGAAGATGATACGACTATTCGCGAAGCGATCTGTAATTTTTTGAATGAAAAAGAGCGTATGACCTGTCTCCACGCTTTTGAATCGGTCGAATCATTGCTGCATAATTTAACATCTGAAAACCTGCCTGATATCATTTTAATGGACATTGGGCTCCCAGGTATGTCGGGTATCAGCGGTATTAAACTGATAAAACAAAAATATCCCAAAATCAATATTATAATGCTTACGGTTTATTCGGATTCATACCGAATTTTTCAGTCTCTGTGCGCCGGCGCCTCCGGATATCTGCTAAAAAACGCCCCGTTTTCGGAAATCTGCAACGCCATTGAAATAGTTCATAACGGCGGATCTTCGATGTCTCCCCAAATCGCTCGTAAAGTTATCAATCATTTTCAAAGCGTCAAAAAAAAGGATGAACATTCCTCCTTAACCGATAAGGAAAAAGAAATTGTCGCCGGATTGGTTGACGGTTTAAGTTATAAAAAAATAGCGGAACAAAATTTTATCTCCGTAGAAACGGTGCGCTCCCATATTAAAAACATCTATAAAAAACTTCACGTACATTGCAAGACCGATGTGATTAAAAAATCCTTATCGGGCGAGATTTAGAAAAGCATTGAAATTAAACCGCTAAGCGCCCATAAAAAACAAAAAATTATTACGACATCAAATTAATGTCAGAGAAACCACCATTGTTATTTTGCATTCTTACTATGTCCAATCCCATTTGATTTTGCGACATATCGCCGCGTTGCAAACGCCTGTTATCACGGAATAAATCGTGTATAATATTATTTTTTTTATTGCGATCCTTCCGTATCCGGAACCCCAAAAACTTCCATTTGACATTAACAAGAACAACCTGTAAATTGGAATAAGTATTTGTGAAATAGATAATTTAAGGTTTTGTTTTGAAAAAAAGCGCCTCTAACATTTTAAAATACATATATATAAGCACAAATATTCTGCTTGCCCTTTATATCCTTGCAAACACTTCATTTTTGCAGACCACATTGTATAAATACGTCGCTCAGCAAAACGGTTTTGTAAAGATCGAATCGTCAAAAAGAAATGCCCGACAAACGGACATCGGCTTTCAATCATCCCATGCATATAAATTCAAACATGACCACAGCGATAAACCCGGCGATCTTGCTCAAATCTACTTTTTACTTGCGGTGATTTCTTCCGTACAATTATTCAGCCCCAAAGGCTCCATAAATAGAAAAACAATAGAAGAAGCTTTAGGATTTTTTAAAAAATTTAATCTAACCTACCACCGCCTGTTTTGTGCAGGCGCTATTTTCCTACGCGCTCCTCCCTATTTTTTCGCATAAACATTAATAAACAGAGACTGCTTTTAATCTCCTATAGTTCGGAGACAATAGGGGTGTACATTTGTTAATAGCGTATTGTTTTAACAATTTAATTTAACCTTTTTTCATCGCGCTTTCAGAATTTGATTTGTCGGATATATTTTTCCCATTTTTACTTGATTTCTTACATAACGGGAAATTAAAAGCAATCTTTTAATTTTTACTACCTGTCTTCCGCGTTTAGTTACTGCTGCGGAATAATATATTACTTTCAGAGGAGTAATGAAATATATTCTCGTTTTGTTGTCCATCGCTTTATTTTCCGTCATGAACTATGCCGCAATCATCGCCGGACGAGTAATCGATGAAAAAACAGGCAAGGCTCTTGCCGGCGCCAATGTTTTCATTAAAAACACGCAATATGGCGCTTCTACAGACAGCGACGGCTATTTTTCCTTTACGGTTAGCGACAATTTAAAAGGCGCCTACAAATTTATTACAACCTATATCGGTTATTATGACAATATTACTACGATTTATTTCCCGTTAAATAAAAGGCGCTTTACAATTAAATTAAAAGAATCGCTCTTGTCGATGGATCAAATTGTTGTAACCGGAACGCGTAGCGAACGGTTTCTGAAAGATTCACCTGTCACGACGCAAGTTGTTAAAGGCGAGGCGATAAGCGAGAACGGCGGCAGTAACGCAGCCGATTTACTTAATGAAGTTACCGGCGTAACCATAGAACAGCATCAGCGCTTCGGCAGTACGGTTAATATGCAAGGATTTGACAGCAATCACATCCTTTTCTTGGTGAACGGCATTAAGGTGATAGGACGGTTGAACGGACAATTCGATATATCGCAACTTTCCATAGCCGATATTGAACGAATCGAAATACTGAAGGGACCCACGTCAGCTTTGTACGGCAGCCAAGCTATGGGCGGCGTTATTAATATCATCACGAAAAGGCCGGCGGATGCCATACGATTTAATATTGACGCCAAATACGGTTCGTATAATCGAATAAACAGCAATGCCAACCTATCTTTCCCGCTCGGTGAATGGACATCAAAACTAAGCCTTGGCATTCGCCATTTCGGCGGCTATGACATTGATCCTTCAACACCGCTGCAAGATTCGCGCGCGTTCGATAAATATAATTCCGAACTGCAAATAGACGGAAATCTCTCTCCTTTCGTAAAATTGAACATAAACGGAGCATACTTTAAAGAGAAACAAAGCAGAAATCTGAGCGCTGTTTTCGGAGAAAAGATCAACAATGATCGTCAAAGCGCGCGTCTATCGGCTTCCGTGGATTCTTTACTACCTTTTAGTTTGCGCAGCAACCTGGCTTACGAACACTATAACCACCAATACGCTGAAATTGTGCGCAGCAGCGGCTATGTCCGGGCTAGCGATCCCACAAGCGACGATTTCTTCCAATTTTTAACCATCGCGGATAAAGAATGGGGCAGACATCTCATTCAATTCGGCCACTCTCTGGAGTATGACGCAATCCGTTCTCAGCGCGTTATAGGCGGAAAAAGAAGCTCCTTATTGAACGGCCTTTTCATTTCCGATGAAATAAAAACAGCTTCAATATTTACTGTTCAAGCGGGTGCAAGATTTGATTATCACTCCATTTACGGAAAAGAATTTTCACCCAAACTTTCCATAATGGCAACGCCGGGACATACAAACCGTCTGCGCCTTTCTTACGGACACGGTTTTAGGGCGCCTTCGTTTAAAGAGCTCTATTTACGGCTCTATGTAAGCGATGTAAACCTAATCGTCGAAGGCAATCCTTTGCTACAACCGGAACGCTCCAATTCCATTAATCTGGATTATGAATTCTGGAATACGGACAACTACCATGTACGCGCAAACCTATATTATAATGAAGTAAAGGATTTAATAAGCGATATCCGTATTTCCGGAAACGGAAGCGAACTTGTTTATACCTATCATAATTTCGGAAGGGTGAAAAGCTGGGGCGCCGAATGGGATATGAAATATTTTCCGCTGGATTGGTTCGAAGTGACGCTGGGATATAACTATATGAACTCTTGGGTCGAGGAAACGAAAGAGCCTTTAAGCGGTAAAGCGCATCATAAAGCTCAGGGAAGTATTTTATTTAATCTTCCGTGGAATACGAAAATCAATTTTCGAGCTCTGTATTTCGGTACTAAAATTGACATGCTGATTAATGAAGAGACCGGCGAGGTAAGCGATAAAATCAATGTATCGGATTATACGCTTCTTAATTTGAATATCAGTAAATCTCTTTTTAAACATTTTCAAATTAGCGCGGGAGGCAGGAATTTATTGAATTACGTAAACAATCTTTGGGGGCCTTTACCCGGCAGGGAGTTTTACGTAGCCTTGAGATATAATTATTAAAGAAACAAAATTAACAAATATACTTTTTTACCATCAAATATTATGGAGAAATATAATGTTACGACTCAAATTACTATTCGCAATTCTTTTCATTACGAGTTCCATATTCATTACATCTTGTAGCGATAGCGCCACAAATCCGGATGATAACAACGCTTCCGAAGTTAAAACTTACATATCAAAAAATATAAAAACGGAAGGCGCACAATATTATAGCTTCTCGGAAGACAGCGCCGCATCGGAAAAACCGCAAAGTTGGGATATTACATTAACCTTAAGTAGTCGAACGGTAGAGGTGCAAACAAACAGCTGTATCTATTTTGCGGTTAACGCTGATCCGGCTATAATCGGAGGGCCTGGAATTAAACTAACAAAGACGATCGCCGCTTCGCTTGACGAAGTAAAAGAACTGCCGCCGATAGAGAACTTTTTAGAAGACGACACGACGCGCGAGGCCTTTATCGGCAAAAACTGGTTTGACCCGCGAAACGACTTCAGCGTTAAACCGGATGTATACGTTATCAGAACTTGCGCCGGTAATTACGCTCTGCTTCAAATTAAACGATTTGATTTTGACTTCGCCAATTTTCAAATCAGCAATATTTATTATGATTATAAATATAACGACAACGGTTCCTCTGATTTCAGCGCAACGGTATTGGATTCCTTACATAGCGGCAACGCTTATGAACAAAAACGATATTTTTCTTTTACCGGAAATTTTTTGGATTACGGATACGGAAGCTGGGACTTGATGTTTGAGGGAAGCGCTCTTTGGCTCGGGCCTAATGCCATGGCCAAAAGGATAGAGAATAAAAATATTCTTGATATCGACACGGTTGACGACAGCGGCTTTTCGAGCGACCATTTGCCATCCATCACCACCGCAGGCTGGTACGATACCGACGATGCGCACCATGTTATTCCCAATGATTTTGTCTATTTCGTACATACCAAAGAGGATAAATATGTTGCTTTTGAAATTACCAGCTATTACGATGATAAAGGCAACTCCGGCGTATTCACCATAAAATGGAAGTATATAACGCCTTAGCGCATATTGTTAAAAAAATATACCCGGAAAAAGATAAAATGCTTACTTTTTCCGGGTTTTTTCATTGCTCAAAGGAGGGTTAATTCCTCCATAGTAAGCGAGGATTTTTTTACTCCGTGTGGAAAGTAAAGCGAAAAAGTTAAATAAAATTACGGCTCCCATGATAATCAGCAGTCGTAGCCACGGTTTATGTTGATCGATACGTAATAGTATCAAACTTATCGTAATTTTTATCCAAATAATGCCGGCGATCAATAATAAAAACTGCCAAAGCCGTATCACCCATTTTTTTTTAACCAATAAAGTTAACAATAAAGCGAGCAACGCAACCGGATAAACATAGCCGTAAAAACGCAGCAAGTGCGCAGAGAATAAAATTGTTGAGAAAATGATTGGGAATAAGCGATAAAACATAATTAGCGTTCTCCTTTAATCATACGACGAAATAATCCCCTCGCATATAATCCTAACGGTTTAATATACCATTTTTTTCAAAAAATAGATAACTTTTTTAAAACCGATCTATTATTTTCGGTTCTTTCGCATTTTGAGTAGATTAAAAAGACACCGTAAATACTTTTAAGTTAGGAATTTTAATATTTCTTTCAACGTATTGGACACAATTTCAATTAAATGAGTGCAACTGTGACGCGCCCCGCCCTACTCCAACGTGGCTTGTCCGCCTAAGTTGGTAGGAGGTATTCCTTGTCGATAAAAAAAATAATTCACCATTAAACATGCGTAAGAAGCGGTTTTATAAAAAAATTAAAACTTAACTTTATAATAATACTCTTTTCTCACTCCATTTATAAAGTTCCCTTTTAAAAATAATATTTTGATTTACGTCCAGCGGTTTTGTAAATTTCTCGCTATGCGAAAGTGGTGGAACTGGTAGACGCGCTAGGTTCAGGGTCTAGTGTCCGCAAGGACGTGGGGGTTCAACTCCCCCCTTTCGCACTCAATTTAAGTCCTACCGATATTTGTTGGTAGGATTTTTTATTTAAACTTTATCGGGGTTACAATATGGAACATTCTGAAGAAAAAACGACTAAAACGAAACCGTCCAATTTTATTCGCAACATAATAGACGACGATTTAAAAAGCGGAAAATACGAAGGCCGCGTCGTTACGCGCTTTCCACCGGAACCCAATGGATATTTACATATCGGGCACGCAAAATCAATCTGTCTTAATTTCGGTTTAGCCCGCGATTACGAGGGTGGTGTGTGTCATTTGCGTTTCGACGATACCAATCCAATTAAAGAAGAAGATGAATATATCAATTCCATTATTGAAGACGTTCGCTGGTTAGGTTTCGATTGGGGCAAAAATCTTTTCTACGCTTCGGACTATTTTGAACAACTTTATAAGTATGCCGTTAAACTGATTAAAAAAGGGCTGGCCTATGTCGACAGCCTCAACGCAGACGAAATACGCGCTTATCGCGGCACCTTAAAAGAGGCGGGAAAAGAAAGCCCCTACCGTAATCGCAGCGTTGAAGAGAACCTTGATTTATTTGAACGTATGCGCAAAGGAGAATTTAAAGAGGGCGAGTTTGTATTGCGGGCTAAAATAGATATGAGCTCGCC
>CAYRJN010000177.1:0-7826 GCA_964424545.1 uncultured Calditrichaceae bacterium | reverse complement strand
TGTCGGTTCTCTCGGATATGGCGCCGATCCCAAATATTTTGGTGCACGCAGCGAAAGAGAAGCAAATCTCGTTAACCCCGTTTGGATATTTTTTATGATGTTTCGCTGGCCGCTTATGATGGGCTTTGCCGTGTTGGGAATCTATATGGTATATAATTTGGTTCCGGACCAGAATGTAATTGTTCAAGCATCCGAAATGATAAAACATTATTTCCCCGAGATCAGTAAGCAGAAATGGCCCGAACTTTTGGCCGGATTGATTAATAATCCGCATAGCTATCCGGCCGATTTGGTTAACGGCTTAAAAGATTTATTGCAGAATGATTGGCAAACCAAGTTGAATTTGGTGAGTATTGAAGGTACAATTAATCCGGAAAGAGTTTTGCCTGCGGTTATTTTATATAATATCCCTATCGGAATGCGCGGCTTAATGTTAGTGGCCATTATCGCTGCGTCTATGTCCACTTTTGATACTTCGGTTAATACAGCCGCCGGTTATTTTGTTCGCGATATTTATCAAACCTATATCCGTCCGAAAGCTTCAAATAAAGAGCTCGTTTTCAGCTCGTATGCCGCTTCTATTTTATTGGTTATCTTTGGCTTTTTGATGGCCTTTACCATTCGTAGTATAAACGATATATGGGCATGGCTTATTATGGGGCTGGGAAGCGGACTTTCCACGGCTTTGATGTTAAAATTTTACTGGTGGCGCTACAATGGTCAGGGGTTTGCCATCGGTACCTTTGCGGGAATGATAATTGCAATCGTTCAGCGCGCTTTTATCCCCGATTTGGTGGAATGGCAGCAATTTTTATTAGTTGCCGGTATTACTTTGGTTTCCATAATAATTGCAACTTATTTTACGTCGCCGACGGAAGAAGAAGTTGTGAAAAGATTTTATAAAGCGACGCGTCCTTTTGGCTTTTGGAAACCTTATCGCAATTTATTAACGGAAGAGGAAAGAGAAAAAATGAAACGCGAACATCGCAATAATTTACTTTCGCTTCCGTTTATACTTGTAGCGCAAACCACGCTCTATTTATTGCCTATGCAGTTAATCATTCATACCTATTCAACTTTTTGGTTAACTTTTACTGCTTTTGTCGTTAGCGCTATTGGTATTTATTGGTTCTGGTATCGAAATCTCCCCACGGAAGAACAAAATGTAAGCGATAATTAATAATCGAAATAATTAAAATGGCTAAAAAATTTCATGAAATAAAGCTATGGCCTGATGGCGCGCCGGACAGCAATGGTCTTTCCGGCGCGGAAACGGGCGACATCGAATGTACGGGTAATATTTCCGAAGCCGTCATGAGCGTCTATCTACCTGAAGACAACATAAAAAGAAGACCGGCGGTGTTACTCCTTTCGGGCGGTGGCTATGGCGTGGTTTGTTTAAAAAACGAAGGGTTTGCTATGGCGGATTGGCTTACATCACATGGGATGGTAGCCGTTGTATTAAAATATCGCTTACCCAATGGTAATCATACTGTTCCTGCCAATGACGCCAGACGAGCAATGAAACTTATTCGTTTCCATGCGGACGATTGGAATGTTGACGCCAAAAAGGTTGGCGTATGGGGCTTTTCGGCCGGAGGTCACCTTGCCGCGACAATTGCAACGGCTCCGAATGGCCACAGTATCCATATCGGTGACGAAATCGAACAGTATAATAATAAACCTGATTTTATTATTTTGTTTTATCCCGTTATTACGTTTGAAAAAAAATATACCCATATGGGAACAAAAAATAATTTATTGGGAAGCGAACGAGATAATAGTCGATTAATTGCACAATATTCGCAGGAAAACAATGTCAATAAAAATATTTCGCCTGTTTTTTTACTTCATTGCAGCGATGATTCGGAAGTTTCCGTGGAAAACAGTCTGCGTTTCTATAAATCCTTGGTAGTAAATGATGTCTTGACTGAAATGGTAATTTTTGAACAGGGAGGACACGGCCCGAATGCATTTAATTCCAATCCGTCCTGGAAAATGGTTTTGTTTGATTGGTTAAAGTTATGCAATATTATTTAAGGGTGTTTTGATATGGCAAATAATAGTGAAAACAGAAAAACTGTTGTAGATAATGTGGTCAATATTTTAGATAGTAGTATGAAATTAATAATTAACGATTGGAAACTAAACGATGATATGTCGCTTAATCCGATCGAAATTTCAGCTCTGAATTTTGATGATTCCCATTGGAAAGAGTTTAAATTAAAAAATGAAGACGTATTTCAATATGGCTGCTGGTTGCGAAAAGTGATAACCATTCCCGATAAAATTTTGGGGAACGATGTAATAGGACGATTGAATTTTTTTATTTCCATAAACGATACGGGAGAGCTGTGGTGCAATGGTAAATCTCTTGGACGCTGGCAGTGGGATAAAACATTCCAGTTAACTTCCGATGTAACGGCGGGTGATAAAATAACGTTGCTCATAAAAGGGAACAGTAATCATCCCATGTATCTTTTTTGGCTGAGTGACGCCTACTTGATTTTGGAAAAGGATGAAAAAATAAAAGCATTAACGGACAATCTTTTATTAAGTTTTAGAACCATTCAGAAGTTGTTATCCGATGATACCTATCAAAAAATAGCTAAATTAAAACAGGATAATAGAATTGATAAATCGTCTTTAGATAAAAAGAAGAAAAAAAAGTTACTTAAGTCTTTACAGCAATTAGCCGGACGTATTGATATAGATTCGTTGCAAAAAGGGGATTATGAAAAATATTTGCAATCGATAGAAAATATAAGAAAACATCTGAAACCGTTTATAGAATTTGCCAAACAGTTCACTATCTATTTCGTGGCAAACGCCCATATCGACGCTGCTTGGTTGTGGCGTGAAAAGGAAGTGGTTGAAGTTTGTAAACGAACGTTTTCTTCAGCGCTAAAATTGATGGATATAAAAAAAGATATGACTTTTGTACAGAGCTCGGCCGCTTATTATGAATGGATGGAAAAATATCATCCCGAGTTGTTTAGGGGTATTATGGAAAAAATAGCTCAAGGACAATGGGAAATTGCCGGAGGTATGTGGGTAGAACCCGATTGCAATTTACCGGACGGTGAATCGTGGGTTAAACAATTTCAGTATGCACAGGATTATTTTTTAAAAAAGTTCGGTAAAAAGGCTAAAGTGGGTATTAATCCGGATTCTTTCGGTTTTAATTGGAACTTGCCTCAATTCTTTAATTATGCCGGGATAGAAAATTTTGTTACAACCAAATTAAATATGAATGATACGCATATTTTCCCATATCGACTTTTTTGGTGGGAAGCGCCAGACGGATCGCGCGTATTAACTTATCTGCCCAACGAATACATGGATAAAATTGACGATCCCTTTAATTTTATTGATTTTTTGCGTCAGTTTGAGGCTAACACCGGTTTTAGACAAGTATTATTTTTATTCGGCATAGGCGATCATGGCGGCGGCCCCAGTTTGGAAATGTTAAATCGAATTGAAAGGTTAAGAGATATATGGATTTTTCCAAATATAGAATTTACAACGCTGGAAAAGTATTTTGCATTATTACGAAAACAAGATCTATCAAATCTGCCTGTTTGGAACGATGAATTGTATCTCGAATATCACAGAGCGACATATACAAATCAGGCAAAAACAAAAGCTTTGAATAGGAAAAATGAAATATTTCTTCCTAATGTAGAGAAATTATCGGTATTTGCACAAAACAATGAACCGGAAATTATGAAAAAGGCTTGGAAGAATGTGTTGTTTAATCAATTTCATGATATATTACCGGGCACCAGTATTCACTCCGTTTATCATGATGTTTATGAACGATATGACGAGGCGGCAAAATTAGCGCAATATGTTGGGGATAAATCGGCACAGCGGATCATAAAGAATATCAATACGGAGATTTTGCCGGAAGGCAAGCCGATTGTTATTTTCAATTTGCTTTCGTGGAATCGTTCAAATTATGTTTTTATTCGTCTTCCCGACGGCGTTGGCAACGATTACATTATTGTCAATGATAACGGCGAAGAAATTCCTTCGCAGATAATCGTTGAAAACGAAATAGAAAGAAAAATTTTATTTAAGGCGAATATTCCTTCTATGGGATACGCCGTTTACGGTTTAAAAAAACAATCTCCTAAAAAATATGAGAGCTCTATAAAACGGAGCGAGAATTTATTAGAAAATAAATATATAAGAATTGATTATGATAATCTTAGCGGTTGGATTACTCAAATAGTGGATAAAAAAAATAAACGTGAATTATTAACAGCGGATAGCAATCGATTGCAACTCTTTGGCAATAAAGTGAGACTTTGGAAAGCATGGAATATCAATTATACGGGTGAATCGTTTGAAAGTGTTTTACGTGGTAAAGGGGAAATAATCGAAGACGGACCGATACGAACCGTTCTTCGTTTTAAACGAGATTTTTTAAAACCGGGCGAACGGAAGCCTTATCCGACGGAAGATTTTCCCAATAGTTTCTTTATACAAGATATTATATTATACGAAGACGCTGATTATGTGGAATTTAGGACGGTGGTTGATTGGTGGGAAGATGAAATAATATTAAAGACTGCCTTTTCATTTAAAATTGACAGCCTCAATCCTGTATATGAAATTCCTTATGGTTCCATTACACGCTCTTCGGATTTGCAAAAAGAGGAAAATAAGGCAAAATACGAGGTGTCTGCTATTCGATGGGCGGATTTGTCGGAAAAAGATTACGGTATTGCTTTAATAAATGATAGTAAATACGGATATGATACTAATGATAACGTTATGCGCTTAACTTTGTTGAATTCACCTTTATGGCCGGATCCCCTTGCCAATCGCGGGAAAAACGACATATTGTATTGGTTATATCCTCACAAAGGCGACTGGAAAAAGAGCCTTGTTAAGCGTAAAGCTTATGAGTTTAATAATCCGTTATTGCTGTTTTTTACCACAAAACATAGCGGAACATTGCCGATTCGTCATTCTTTTGTTAAAGTAGAGCCGAAAAATGTAATTGTGAGCACGATCAGCTTTGCTAAAGAGGATAAAAATGATATTATATTTCATTGCTATGAATGGGAAGGTAAAAATACAAATGTAAAATTAAGCTTGGATCGAAAAATATCGGCGGTTTCGGTTATAAATCTATGCGAGGAGGAAAAAAGAAGAATTAAGTTTAAAGATAATGAGATCGATTTTACCATTGTGGCGTATCAAATAATGTTATTAAAAATAAAATATTAAGGGAAAACAATGGCGCTTTTGGATTTTAAAAGAAGCTTTATAGCATTCTTCGGGATACTGATAATCCTCAATAGTTTTGCGCAGCTATATGCATCGGAGAAAAAAGATATTACGGCTTCCGTAACTATTTATGCCGACAGCATTTTGGGAAAGGTGAATAAAAATATTTACGGTCAAATGGTTGAAAACTGCGGAAACTGTTTATATCCCGGATTATGGGTCGGAGAGGATTCTCCTATTCCCAATATCCGCGGAATGCGCAAAGACGTTATTGAAAAATTCAGGGAAATCAAAACGCCAATAGTACGCTGGCCGGGTGGTACTCCGTCGGAATATTATCATTGGTTAGACGGTATTGGCCCCCGAGCGATGCGACCAAAAACCTTGTTGCCGGGACTTTGTTTGGCTTCGCCTGGGGAAACCAATGCTTTTGGTACGGATGAATTTATTGATTTTTGTAATTTGATAGGAGCCGAACCCTATTTCTGCGCAAATGTCGGTACGGGTACGCCTGAAGAAGCGGCCAATTGGGTGGAATATTGTAATCGGGACGGCGATACGAAATTTGCATCTTTACGTAAAAAAAACGGGTATATAAAACCCTATAACGTAAAATATTGGGGGATAGGAAATGAATCCTATTTTTGGCATACGCCGCAGAGTTATGCCTTGATAATTAAACAATATTCGAAAATTATGAAAACGATGGTGGATACATCCCTATCCCTAATTGCCGTCGGATTAAATAATCCTGCGATTAAAGGCGCTGATAAATGGAATTATACAATTTTGAAAGAGGCAAATGAGTTTCTTGATTACATTTCTCTGCATGCCTATTATTTTTATGACGAATATTATGACGTCGTCTCTTGTCCGTTAAAATTGGAACCGGAAATTGAAAAACTCGGAAATATGATAAAAATGTTAGTTCCGGCCGATAATAAATTGGAAATTGCGGTGGATGAATGGAATATATGGCATAAAGAGGCAAAAACCTATAACGGTCTGATGCAAAAGTGTACCTTAACGGACGGCCTTTTTGCCGCCGGTATGTTCCATGTGTTTTTGCGTAACAGCGATATTGTAACCATGGCAAATTTTTGCGATTTGGTCAATCAACTTCCGGCGATTGTTACCAATGATAAAGGCGGACTGTATGTTAATCCGATTTATTTGTCTTTTGTTTTGTATACTAATCATACGGGCGATATATTAGTTAAAGCGGATGTCGATGTAAAAACTTATAAAGCTTCAGAGAAAGTGGGCGTGGGAAATGTGCCGTACATAGATTGTGTCGTTACAATAGACGGAAAAAATTCACGATTGTATTTGGCGGTAATAAATCGACATAAAGATAAGGACATTGAAACAACCATTAAAATAAAAAGTTATAAAACAAAGGAAAAATGTACGATTTATACGTTAAACGCACCTAAGACAAATTCGGCAAATGATTTTGATCATCCGGAAAATGTTGTTATTGAAGAGTCTTTTTGTTATAATAAGGGACGAGATATTGTATATACGTTTCCTGCGCATTCGATCAACATAATACAATTGGACAAAAAATAACTTTTTAAAAGAATGGAGAATATATTGTGAATAATCTTTATAGGGTTGGATTGAACTGTTTCAAAAGAATTTTATTCGTCCTTATTATTCTATATACCGTTTCTTGCCAATCGAATAAATCTGAGCGTCAAACGTTTAAAAGTCCCGATCTTAGCGCTCAATTAGGACCAGTTGCGTCTATGGATAGTATTGCGAACCATCTTATAAAAGTGCGTAAAACGGTCGGTACCACGCGTGCTCTGGCGCTCCATTACCCTGATCTTAGCGAGGATGAAGCCTACAAAATTCAAATGACAATGTTATCTAAATTGGAAGAGCAGGGCGAACGCGTCGCCGGTTGGAAAATGGGCGGTGCTAAAGTAACGGATGCAAGTAAACCGTTTAAACCGCTTTTCGGATTTATGCTTGCTTCGTTGGAAGTTAAGTCCGGCGGAGTTGCGGATCATCGGCAATATGTGAACGGCAGTCCGTTGGTTGAAGCGGAAGTGGGTTTTTTAATTAAAAAAGATCTATCAGGACCGGTTATTTCGCGAGACGATTTGCTTGAGGCAATTGGGGGCGTCGGCGGCTTTAGCGAATTAATTTCAATACGAGTACGAGACGCTGAAGGCGGGACAAAAGCCGCAACCGCACAGGCAATTGCCGACGGTCTTTCAAACGGCGGATATGTTTGCCCTAAAACATTGCGGAGTTTAGATGAGGTGAATTTGAGCAAAATAGAAGCGCAGGTCATTATTAACGGTCAGCTTAAAGCGAGGGGTAATTCAATGGGTTATAGGTTTATCGACGCCGTGTTATATCTTGCCAATACGTTGCCGAAATACGGGCGTTACCTGCGCGCCGGGGACGTGGTAATCACCGGTTCATTGCTTGATTCTCCGCCGGCTAAAATAGGCGATCAGGTTGAAATAACGTTTTCCGCTTTTAATCCGTTGAACATTAATTCTACTTAGTCGGTAAAAAAAAGATGATAAGTAATTGAAAATTTTGTATATTATCCCATGTAATTAACG
>CAYRJN010000176.1:0-7912 GCA_964424545.1 uncultured Calditrichaceae bacterium | reverse complement strand
GAAACTGGTTAAAAGCGGATACCGCTTCATTTACATATCAATCGGGAACGGTAACTATTTCCGGAACGGACGCTACGATTAAAGGAAGCGGTAGCGAGGATTTTTATAATTTGGTTATTAATTCCGCCACGGATACGTTAAAAAGCGCTCTTAGTATTGCTCATAATTTAACGATTAACAGCGGCGCGACGTTGGATGTAAGCAGTAATAATTACGGTTTAACGATTTATGGTAATTGGACTAATAACGGCTCCTTTACGGCCGGCAGCGGCAATGTGGTGTTTAACGGCCTTAATCAGTCTATCAACGGAAGTTCAACGACTACTTTTAATAATATTACCTTTGAAAACGGCGGCACAAAAGCGGTAAATGTTAGCTTTAATGTTAACGGCAGCCTGTGGCTGAATGCGGGAGCGCTTGATTTAAATACCTATACTGTTGACGGAACGGGCAGCGCAAATAATTTTAACACGGCCTCGGGAACAAATTTATATGTCGAGGGCGCTTCGAATTTTCCTTCAAATTTCGAAAGTTTCTCCTTGGATGCAGCCAGTTATGTGCGTTATAATTATGCGGGAAATCAAAGCGTTGTCGGGCAGGATGCCAGCGGTAATACGATTGAATACGGTTATTTGTATTTTACCAATAGCGGTACAAAAACGGCAAATAATAGCTTGGATGTGAATGGCTCCGTTTATATCGCTAACGGGGTAACGTTTGATTTGAATTCCAACGATATGAATGTCGGAATTTATTGGGATAACAACCAAGGAGGTACATTTGCCAATACCGGCGGCGGCGGTACGGTCACCTTTGATCGCGCCGGAACCCAATATATTTATCCCAACGCTTCCGGCGATACTTTCCCGAATTTAGTATTCAGCGGAACCGGCGCAAAAGTTTTAACGGGGAATATTTCGGTTAGCGGTAATTTGACGCTTAATTCCGGAGTCGCTTATTTGAATTTACAAACATATAGTTTAACCGGCAGCGGCGGCGCTAATACCTTAAATTTAAGCTCCGGCGTTACTCTTTATGTGCGCGGCGCCAATAATTTTCCTACGGGTTTTGAAACCGTTAATTTGGCCTTAAACAGCACGGTAACTTATGACGGCAATCTTGCGCAGACCGTTACAACAAGTGATGCCGACGGCGATCAAATACAATATGGAAATATTTATTTTAACTATAATACAAAAACGTTGGACGGCGATATTAATGCCCGCGGACGTTTTTATATCTATGCAAGTACGGTTCTTGATGTTGACGCAACCAATAGCTATGATATTGCCGTCGGCGAAAATTGGTACAATTTGGGGACAACGAACCTTTATAATAATACCGTAACCTTTAACGGCAGCGACGATCAGATTGTTTATTCTTACGGCACAACGGACGCGAAAAAATTTCACAACATTGTTGTAAATAAACCGTCAGACAGTTATTTGCGTATATACAATTATGATGTTCAGGTAGATAGCAATGTAACGGTTAGTTCCGGTATTTTATATAATACACGAGCCATTACCGTAAGTGGAAATTGGTCATTCGGTTTATCGGCTACTATGGATGCGAGAGGGACGATAACGTTTAACGGCGCCGACCAAACGATTAGCGGAAACGGAACAGCGGATTTTAATGATGTTAATTTCAACGGCTCCGGAACAAAAACCTTGGCCTCCGCAATTCATGTTTTAGATGATATAACTATCGGCAGCGGCGTCACATTGGATGTCTCGACAAATAATTATTTATTGTCAATCAATGGAGATTTTACCAACAGCGGCTCTCTCGAGCCCAGGAACGGCACGGTAGAATTTACCGGAACAGCTACGCATTATTTGTATACTAACGGAACGGGAAGTGGAAAACAGTTTTATGATTTTAAAGTTAATAAAACCGCAGGCAGTCTTTATTTAAGGGGACATTTGCAGGTTAATCATTCGCTAATGCTCGAAGGGAGCGTGAGCGGTTATTTCCGTCCCGAAGCCTATAATATAACCGTAAGCGGTTCTTGGACTAATAGTGGCTTATATTATGTTTTGGGAACAAATACGGTAACGCTGAATGGCAGTTCAAGCGATTCGATAGTCACCGGATTTTCTATTGACGATCAGGGTCCCAATAGATTTTATAATCTTGTTATTGACAATCCGGATACGGTTAACTTAGCGGATGATATTCGCGTTGACAATGCCTATACGCAATTGCAGGGTTATGTTAAGTTAAACGGAAATAAGTTTTTATTCGGCGCCGTAAACGATGACGGCGATGTCTTTGGCATTACAGCCGCTAATGGAAACGCTACGTTTGATATCGGCGCAGGCGGCGAGCTTAGAGTGCGTAACGGCAATAATGTTGATGTTTCCAGTTCGGCTAATACCAGCGCCATCCGCGTGGTTGGAGAAAAAAACAACAAGGCGATTGTTACTTACAACGCTTCAACGCAGTATGGGTTTACCGTCGGTAGCGGCGGAGTAATTTACGCGCGTTATTACGAGTTCTCTTATATGGATGCTTCCGGTATTGTAATTAACGGCGGGCAAATAGCCGGCGCGGCGCCTGATACAACGGAAGATTTTAGCAATGGCGTTTTTTCAAACGGCGTTTACGGCGGGCGCTATTTACAAATCAACAACGGCCAAACAATGCAAATTGACAGTGTGGATTTCTCTAACAGCCTTGGCTCATCCGGTTATAATGTATCCAAACCGAATAGTTCCGGCGCTATTACATTTTATAATGCTACCGGTATCTACAGCGGCGAATCTTATGAAGACGATCCCAATGGTTTGATAACTTGGGTGACCAATACGACGGAGAATACCTGGACAGGCGCCGTCAGCAGCAATTGGCATACCGCCGGTAACTGGAGCAATAATGCCGTTCCCACAGCAACGGACAATGTCGTTATTCCTAATGTTACAACCGATCCGCTAATAAGTACGGCAGACGCCGTATGCGCTAATATGACGATTCAAAGCGGCGGTTTGGTGCAGCTTGGAAACTCAAAAGATATTTCGATAGCCGGAAATCTTGAAATATACGGTACATTATCCGTTTACGGCGCCGATACGGTTACGGTAAGCGGTGATTATGTAAACGGCGGCACATTAAATGCCGGAACAGGCACGTTTGTCTTTAACGGCGTTACGCAAAGTTTAAACTCGGGCGGTACGACAACAACACGGCAATTTAACGATATCGTGATAACAAACAACGCCGCGGTTACTCTGGCTTCAAATAATTTACAGGTAAACGGAAATCTCACAATTGACAGCGGATCTTCTTTTGATGTAAGCTCTTCAAATAGAACGGTTTATATCGGCGGCGCCTGGACTAATTCTGGGTCGTTTAATTATCGATCGGGAACGGTGTATTTTAACGGCGGGTCGGCTCAGACCATTTCAGGTTCGGGAAGCAATGATTTCTATAATATTCAATTCTCCGGAGACGGCGCAAAAACGCTTAGCGGAACGCTGGATATTAACGGATCAATGACCATAAATACAGGCGCTACGGTGAGCGGCGGAAGCGCTACCGTCAATTTGGCGATTTACTTTACCAATAACGGAACATTCAACGGCGGAACCGGAACGATAAATATGGATCGAGCCGGCACACAATATATACAAGGAACGACAAAACCGATATTTAATAATCTCACCTTTAGCGGTTCGGGCGCCAAGGTTTTAAACGTTAATATCGATGTTAACGGAACATTAAACGTGCAGGAAGGCGTTGCGTATCTTAATGTGCAGACTTATACGGTGAACGGTAGCGGTAGTTCCGATGCCTTCAATCTCGGAAGCGCCGTTCGTTTATATGTACGCGGGCTCAATAATTTTCCGTCCAATTTCTCCACGGTTACGTTGGCAAGCGATAGTTATGTGCGCTATGACGGGACCCTTACGCAAACAGTCCGCACACAGGGAATAACTTACGGATATCTCGAAATATATCATCAGGGAACTCAACCGAGACGGCGCGTTCTTGAAAATTCCGACTTAACCGTTAACAATCAATTATATGTATATACAGGGGATACTTTAGATGTTACCGCGAGTAACTATAATATCAGCGTAGGCGGAAATTTTTATAATTACGGATATCTGATGGCAAACGGTTCTTCAGTGCAAAATACGGTTACCATGACCGGCGGCTCCGTACAAAACTTGTCCGCTATGGGCGGCGGCACAGGAAAAGAATTCTATAATTTAACAATTAATAAATCGGGAAATTACTGCAGTTTCTATAGTACGGACAATGTATATATAAACGGCAATTTGACCATTACAGCCGGTGAATTGCGAGCGAACGGCAGCCGTCATATATATGTTTCCGGAAATTGGACGAGCAGCGGAACCTTTGACGACGCCACATCTACGGTTCATTTTAAACCGCTTACGGCTTCGGCAAGCAGAACAATTCAATCAAACGGATCGGAATTTCAAAATGTCGTATTTGACGGAACAACTTGTACGCATACGATGAGCGATAATATGGCTGTAATGGGCAATTTGACAATCAATTCCGGCAATACATTTGATCTTAACGGTCATACACTTAATTTTGGCAACGGTAGCGATGTGCTGATTGTCGACGGCGCTATGGATGTAGATGCCGGCGCGCAGTTGTTATTGTACAATACCGCTTCCTTAACGGTGAGGTCAGGCGGCAGTATTAATGTTGTGGGCGCTTCCGGAAATATTGCCCGCGTCAGCCGCCGTTCAACTACCGGCAGCTATAGTTTCGAAGTGCAGTCCGGCGCAACCATTAGCGCTCAATATTATTTATTCGAATATATGAATCAAAACGGTATCTATATTAACGGCGCTACAATCAATACAACCAATAATTTTAGCAATGGTACTTTTACAAACGGCGTTACCAACGGTAAATTTTTGGCAATAAACAATAATACTCAGTCAAATATCGATACGATTAAAAACGTGCAATTCCCTTCTAATCCCGGCGGAACGTCATATAATGTTTATGTAACGAACTCATCTTCGGGTCATTATGTTTTTGAAGACGCCTCAGGCAGCTTTGAAGGCGATGGTTTTGAATATGATCCCGATAATGTGGTTGACTGGGTCTATACCACCACGACAAGAGAATGGGCGGGCACGGTTAGTTCCGATTGGCATACGGCCAACAACTGGTCGCCGCAATCCGTTCCTTCGGCAAACGAGAATGTGATAATTACTACCAAGGGTAATTTGCCGGTAATTAGCAACGGCGACGCCGTTTGTAGAAACATTACTTTAAACAGCGGCAGCTTAACCCTGAGCGGCGGTAATAATTTAACCGTATCGGGCAATTTTACTGTTGCCTCGGGCGCGAACTTTACCGTTGATTCCAACGCCGACACCTTGTTCTTGAGCGGAGATTGGTCAAATTCGGGAACATATAATCATGGCAATGGTATGGTTGTAATGCAGGGCAGCGGCGTGCAAAATCTTAGTTCCGGAGGTACCGGTTCCGGTAAACGATTTTATGATTTAAGGGTTAATAAAGGGAGTAGCGCGCAACTTTCGTTGACTGATAATGATCTTTATGTAGAACATAATCTGCAAATTGACTCCGGTATTCTTGTTTCCGGTAATCGTTCTCTGTATATCGTCGGAAACTGGTACAACAACGGCGGCAGCTTTAATTACGGTACGAGTACGGTTAATTTTGTGGGAAGTGAAGACGATACGATATTAACAAACGGTTCTTCTTTCTATAATCTAACCATTAATGCTTCCGGAGGTAATTTGAGAGCGTCCGATAACGTTCGGGTCATAAACGATCTGTTGCTGACCGCCGGAACATTACATACTAACGGCAATGAAATCGCCGTAGGCAGCGCCAGCGGCGACCGTATATACATTCAAGGCGTTTTAGATATTCGAGGAACCGATGTTGTGCGCGTTATGGGCGGTTCAAGCGGAATCAGTGTCGAAAGCGGCGGCCAATTAACGGCCATCGGAACCGACGCTAATAACCTTGCGGTTGTAACGCGCTATGGATCAAGCGGCTATTATCCCATAGTATTCAACAGTGGTTCAACTTTGAACGCTCAGTATGCGAAGTTTGCTTATACCAATGCATCGGGCGTTCAGATTGCCAACGGCGCTACCATAAATACCACAAGTAAACTGAGAGGGTGCGTATTTGAAAACGGCAGCGAAAACGCCTATTTGCATATTTCCAATAATCAAACGCTCGGTACGATTTCGGATGTAATCTTTGGAACGACAAGCACGAATCCGACGAATAATATAATATATGACGGCAGCGGAAGCGTAACCTTTAATAATTATAAAGGTACGTTAGGCGGCGCGCGTTATGAGAATGACAACGGTAGTAATCCGGTTGGTAATGTCCGCTGGACCTTTAATGAAACACAGAATATCAGTACGGGCAATACCTATACATTCGGAAATGATTTGACGCTGACGGTTAACAACGCCGGTACGGCCACTGCTATAACCGTTCAATTAATCGATCAAAGATTTGGCGGATATGAGGCGGCCTATTCCAGATACTATTCCATTACAACAACGCCGGCCACGGCCAGCGGATATGATATCGATATGACTATGTATTATGCAGACGGCGCCAACGGCAGCAATAACGAAATTCCTAATAACGGTGTCGACGCCGATAGTGCCAGCATCTGGGTTAATACGGGCAGCGCAAATTTGGGACCATATCGTACATCAGGCAGTTCAAGCGCTAACTCTATAACTTATAACGGAATTTCGGCAAACTTGGCCGCAGATTGGTTCCCGTCCAATGCGCAAGATGAACAGTCATTACCTGTTACGCTTACGTCATTTACTGCCGTTCCTTCCGATAAAGGTATACTGATCAGTTGGGAAACGGAAAGCGAAATCGAGAATGCTTATTGGGTAATCAAACGTGCGGTTGATTCCGAAGAAAATGAATTTGAAGAAATAGCCCGTCTTGACGGAGCTGGCAATAAGAGCAGCGCTACATCGTATGAATATCTTGACGCAACGGTAGATGCCGATACTAAGTATATATATTCTTTGGTCTCCGTAGCGGTCGACGGTCGAAAAGTGGTTGAAGGAACAGTCGAAGCGCAATCGCTTAAACCGACTAAATTCGAATTACATCAAAATTATCCGAATCCCTTTAACGGCGGCACGACAATACGATTTACCTTGCCGGTTGATTCCAGAGTGAAAATTACCATTTATAATATTTTGGGTCAAAAGGTTAAAGTATTGGCCGACAAAGATTTTAAGATGGGATTTCATCGTATCGCTTGGAACGGAACCAATGAGATGAGAAGCAGGGTCTCAAGCGGAATG
This sequence comes from uncultured Calditrichaceae bacterium, assembly GCA_964424545.1. Classification (GTDB taxonomy): domain Bacteria; phylum Calditrichota; class Calditrichia; order Calditrichales; family Calditrichaceae; genus JAUVIB01. Next base: position 584 of record CAYRJN010000176.1, on the reverse strand, counting down.
TATATCTACGTTATGGAAAGTAAAAACTTCCGCGCCGTTAAGAAGATGATGTATTTGAAATAATAACATAAAGTTAATTATTATCAAGCCCGAGCGAGAATTCGTTCGGGCTTTTTTTTAAGGAAAAATATTTTATTATTATGAGATAATATCTTATCTTAATGGCTATCTATATCGAGTTGTTTTTTCGCTAATATGTATCGAGGGCTTTTAATTCTATCCCTGGCCATTTCTCTTAATAAAAAGAGAGAGAAAAAACAAAATTGAGGCGCTACGGGGCAATCCTCTGAATAATATTTCGAAATTTATCATGTATAATTGCCAATATATCATGACGAAATGAACGATAATGGTATTTTTTGATATTCTTATACTAAGAGCATAGTTTTACAAATTGATTAATGAAGACAATAACGAATGGTATGGAGACGCCATTGTCCGATAAATTGGAGAATCAGAATGCAACAAATAGCGAGATTTAGATTCCCCTCTATAGGGGATTGGGAATGACGGAAGTGGAGAGACTATTTGTCATTCCTTCGAAAAAAGGAATCTAAAATTGTGTGCATACAAAAAATATTCTG
>CAYRJN010000175.1:0-8091 GCA_964424545.1 uncultured Calditrichaceae bacterium | reverse complement strand
CCCTTATAAATAAAGGGCTAAAGAGCTTTTTTTGTCAGAGTGCTGAAAACAGGAACAGAGCATTTAAAAACAAATAGATATGACACAATATCAACTTTTTTATTCTACTCTAAAAAAAGATAAGATTTCCATGTAGAATGCGGTTTACGAATCATTGTTTGTAAATAAAAAAGCGGCGTTGGTTTTTTTGGCTGGCGAATCAATTGCATTTCGGCAAGCTGCGGGGTACGGTTTGCTTTTTTTGCATTACATTTTTCACAGGCGCATACCAAGTTCTCCCATGAATCTTTACCGCCGAAACTTTTAGGAACAACATGATCAATAGTCATCGGCTGAGAATTTTTACCGCAATACTGACAAATATACCCATCTCTTCTTAATATATTCTTCTTATTCAAAATCGGTTCCTGATACGGCCGACGGACATAGTAATTTATTCGCACAACGCTTGGACAAGGAAAAGATTTTGAAACCGTATTAACATTAAATTCATATCGTTCAATTAACACCGCTTTATTTTGAAAAATAAGAATAAGAGCCCGTTTTATTGAACAGATCATTAACGGCTCATAACTATTGTTTAATACCAGCACATCCCGCTTTATCATTTTATCCGCTCGTTATTATAAAAAACTTTTAACTGCTACAAAGGTTGATAGTAATTCGGCGTCAAAATCATTATCATTTTTTTGTAATGAATTTATTTTAATCATCCCGCGAGCATGCAAAACCTTCCCTTCATCCATATAAAAGGCCACATGAGAAATATTTTTGCTGTCTTCGCTAAAAAAACAAAGATCGCCCGTTTGCGCTTTCAAAAATTCTTTTGAGATAAATTTTGCATCGTCAAACTGCATAAATGCATCTCGACGTATGACAATACCAAACATCTTGTGCACAAATTGCACAAAACCGGAGCAATCAAAGCCCATTGCCGTTTTACCGCCCCAAAAATACGGCGTCCCAATAAAACTTTTAGCATAACGAATTAAATTTTCTCTATTAAGCTCGGGAATGGCCGAGAACGCCCTATCTTCCACCCAGCCGCGAATACCGTCCGGGAAAATACACTTTGCCCATGCCCCTTCCTTTTTAATAATTTCCAGGGCGCTGCCGGCAACAGCACTTCTCACTATAGGGCTTTGCGCGTCAGGCCGTCGACGAAAATAAAGGAATGGAAGCGTGACTAATACGATTTTTTTAAAATTTTGCTCATATAGCGCGGCTACCTGTGTTTTATGAATCCAACCGCGATAATCATCCTCACCGGCAACATGGTAAAAGTTTTCTTTCTCTTCCAAAATATACAATTTTTCCCACAATATAGCCTGAGAAACAATTGATGCGCTAAAACTATATGATGAGTATAAATTTGCAACGGCTGTATTGGTATAAATAGTTTTCGATTTATTCATTATAATTTTTTAAATTATGATAAATTAATATGATTTTATAAAATCATTTGCCTGTAATTGTTCTTAAATATAGATTACCCATAATCTTTTTGCAAAATAATATGATAAACATCACATATTTTTTTCATAAAATTGCGGAGCTTCTAATAAATAACTGATTATTAACTATCTATGGAGGAATTATGAAAGGTCTAATTTTTGTTTTTATTTTGTTATTTGCCACATCTCTTATCTCTCAAACGGTAACAACGGAAAGCGGTAACAACGACCAGGAAAACGCGGACAACCAAAACGGCTCTTCTCCGGTTAGCGTTATGGAACAAAATACCGGCAACCGCGGATTCAGTATGGGCGCTGCCGTAGGCGCGGTAGTTGTCGACGGTAAAGTTTACAATCAAATCGGTATTCGTCCCGAGTTTTCCATCGGTAAATTCGGCATGATGCTCGATCTTTCCCTCTACATTGGCGGCGAAGGTAATATTGCATCACAATATTGGGATTCGCCTCAAGATATTCTTGAAAAAATTTACTATATGCGTTGGGGGCGCAAGGGCGATCCCTTTTATGTTAAAGTAGGCGCTATCGATAATTACCGACTGGGGTTCGGTATTTTAATGAACCGTTACGCCAATACCATTCAGTATCCCTCGGTAATCCGCGTAGGCGGAATAATGGGCTTTAAAGCCGGAAATTTGGGAATGGATGTCTTTGTAAACAATATTAACGAAACCTTTGATAAAGGCGGACTTTTTGCCGGCAGAATATCTTATGACATCATCGGTAAATTACAAATTGGAATCAGTTCGGTATATGATCGCAATCAGTATAAATCTTTAAGAGATAAAGACGGCGATGGTGTACCGGATAATGTGGACGACTTTCCTAAAGATGCAGGCTATGCCGTTGATACGGACGGCGACGGCGTACCGGACAGTATAGATCCGGATAGGGACGGCAACGGATATACGGACAATTCACAAGATCCCAATATTTCCGACAATGATATTTATTTCGCCGACAGTTTGCTCAAAAAGGCGCCGTTTAATACCAATACGGCAAAAGACAAAGAACAAATCGCTTATGCCTTAGATATTTCTTATCCCCTCATTCAATATGATTATTTGAATTTAGTTCTTTACTCTCAGGCGGCAAAATTCGGCTATGACGGCGGCTACGGTTTTACGGTTCCGGGTGTTTGGGCAAAATTCCTTTTTATGGACATTTACGGAGAATATAGAATATTTCAGGAAAAATTTATGCCGGAATATTTTAATACCACCTATGAAGTTGACAGAGCATTTTTTGTTACGGATACTTCCGGAACGATCATCCCGAAAACGAAAAGGGATTTGTTAATGCAAATCAATCAAAAATCACAAGGATACGTAATCGGCGCTAATTTTAATATCGGTCAATTCATTGTTTTCGGCGCCGAGTACCAAAATATGGTTTTCTCCTCAACCGTGGGCAACGATGTTAAACACCTGAATACAATTCGCGGTAATTTGGATATTAATACATCGATGATTCCCAAAATTAACCGCGCCGGCGCTTATTATTATCAAAATCAAGTTAAAAAATTATTTGAATTATCGCCGGGCACTATTACCGGTTTACAGATTGAATACGAGCTAGCGCCGGGCGCAGCTATTCTTCTTGATTATAGAATCACTTACTGGGACAAAAACGGCGACGGTAGGGTAACCTCAACAGAATCCGATAAAACAACCATCGTCCAAACCGTTTTTAGATTTTAATAGTTTAATTTCTTGAATGTAAAGCCCTTTTACACTTGTAAAAGGGCTTTTTTTTATTGTGCCGAATATTGATTTTTCCTATCTTTGCCGCTCACGAAAAAACAAAATCATTAACGGATACCAATATGGGAAATATTAAAGCGGTTATCTTCGATATGGATGGCGTAATTGTGGATACCGAACCGCTGCATATCGAAGCTTATCATATTTTTTTTAAGAAGTTGAATATCCCCGGAGACGATGAGCTGTTTCATTCTTTTGTCGGCGTCTCCATCGAAGAAAATATTCGGGAGATAGTCGAAAGCGTATTAAAGGAAGACATATCGCAAGCTGAAAAACGCATCAAGCAGCGTAACGATATTTATGTTGATTTGCTTAAAACCCGCCCGTTGGAAGCCATCGACGGATTTAACGAATTAATGGATCATCTGCATAGGGACAATATCGTAACCGCTCTCGCATCCTCTTCTCCCTGGCAACAGATAGATATTATTACAGACAAATTGGGAATCCGCGATAAATTTACGGTAATGTGCAGCGGACACGACGTTCCCGCCACCAAACCGGCGCCGGATATCTACTTAAAAACCGTAAACGAACTCAACCTTGATTCCTCCGAAGTTATCGCTATCGAAGATTCCGTTACCGGCCTAAGCGCTGCCAAGGCCGCCGGGCTGAGTTGTATCGCTTTGAAAAACCCTTATATGGACGACCATAAGTTAGAAGAGCTCGCCGATTTTACCGTACGCAGCCTGCACGAAGCGCGCAGCCTTATTTAAGCAAAACCATTTTTGCGCTTTTGATAAAAGAGCCCGCTTGCAGACGAATGAAATATTGTCCGCTTGCCGTCTTCTTTTTAGCTTCCCAATTATAGGTATGTATTCCGCCCGTCAAACGACCTATATAAATTTTGTCCATAATATTACCTGCGCCATCGAAAATGGTTAAAAATACCGAAAGAGGATTTTGTCCTTGCGGGAGTGAAAATTTTATGGTAGTGGACGGATTGAAAGGATTGGGATAGTTGTGATATAAAATAAATTCCTCTCTTTTTCTCGGATAAATATATTTTTCTTCCAAAACGGACACTTCGTTTGCAAGCGAATCGTCATAACTAATATTATCAAGATAAATAACGGCGGAATTGCTGTCGCTGTTGGCGCCGTAAAACATAAGGGCATTAATAAAAAGGCTATCCGCTAATAAAGCCTTGGAAAGGTTGTCGGAAAGCAGAGAATCATTAACCCATAGATCAAAACTATTGGGATTTAGCTTTTGTGTGCCGTTTTTCCGATAGGTTAAACTGTCGCCGCTATTATTACCGTAAAATTCCACATAATAGATTTTGTTTTGTTTGCTCATAACGGTAGGAAGTTTTTTCCATGAGCCGCCTTTCCGGTACTCGCATAACAAAGAATCCCTTTCTAAATAGGACCATCTAAAGGCCAGAAAAGTTTGATCCGAGCGAAACAGAGCGTTATTGGAATAACTGTTACCGCTACCCGCGCATAAATACCATTTTCCCGAAGCGGCGCCGCTGAAACGGACAAGGAAAGCGAGATAAAATTGTTTAGCGTTTGGTAAACCGTATAAACTGAATTTATTCACAGATGAAGTGGACGATGCAACGCCTTTAAGCTCCGAGTCTGAACCGAAATCGCTTAAACCGGGATTTTGCAAATAAAAACCGCCGCCGCCCGAGCCGACCCGTACGCGCGCGCTGCCAATCGGCGGCTGAGGCAGAAAAACCGTACTCGTATCCGCTTCATGCGCGCCGCTTTCCACCCCGAAGTCATAAATATAAGTCTGAGCAAAAGTAGAGGCGACATTTAATATCAGCCATATAACTATTTTTTTCATTGCATACGCCTGCAAATCACCGAATCAGCATCATCTTTTTAAAATCGCTGAATTTCTGCGTTTTTATCCGATAGATGTAAACGCCACTGGAAGCTTGTAAACCGTTTTGCGTTCTACCGTCCCAAACAACTTGGTAATTCCCCCCGGAAATATTTTCAAAGAAAAATGATTTTATTAGGCGACCGTTAATACTGAAGACGCTTAAAACAACATTATCGTTTTCTATTGTTTGGGGGACGCTGAAAGCAATGGTTGTAGACGGATTAAAAGGATTCGGATAGTTTTGCATAAGTCGATATTCCGTCGGACCGTTCAAAGCGCCAACCTCGATAATATCGGCTCTTGGCGCGGCTTTTAAAGGACCGTGTTCCGTTCTGACGCCGTTCACGTCCACATCGTATAATTTATACCAATAAATAGCCTCGTTAAAAACCGATTCGTCGCGGAAATGATAGTCGTGTTTTTCCGAACTGCTCCCGGAGCCTTTTAATTGGTCAAAATATTCATACGATGCCAGCTCCGTATAATCTCCATCTTTGTTATTACTGCGCAATACGACAAAGCCCAGATTATCCATTTCCGATTGCGTCGTCCATTTTAAATCCACATAGCGATCGCCGGCGAAGAGCGTAAAAGCGCTTAATTCAACCGGAAGCGGCTGATCGGAAACAATATTTGTATAAGTAATATCGTCAATATAAATGATAGCCGCATTGCCCGTACTGCTTTGACCGATAAACATATAAGAATCAATAGTATTGCCATCGGAGAGCTGTGATTTGCTTAAATCATCGCCGACCAAAACGCCGTCTACCCAAAGATCAAAGGTATTTTGCGCAACGCTTTGCGCACCGTTATAATTATAAGCCATCGTCGAAGAACCGTTATTGCCGTAAATTTCCACCGTATAATTAACGTTTTGCGAAACCATTACACCAGGTAAAGTTGTCCAAGTTCCACCATTGTTGTATTGCGTTGATATGGCATCTGTCGAACCGAAGTTCCAGCGTAATCCGGTAAAAGTTTGAGAATTATAAAAATTTGATCCGTTTGAAAAATTTGCCCCGTCTCCCTGAAAAAAACTCCAGCTTCCGTCGCTGCCGCCGCCGAAGCGCACGCTGAATTTTATGGTAAACGTTGTAGAACCGCCGTAATCATAAATGCTAAACTTATTTACCGAAGTAGTTGACGATGCTGTTCCCCGCAATTCGCTTTCGCTTCCAAAATCGGCAATTCCGGGATTATCAAGATATAATCCGCCGCCGCTTGTTCCCACACGTACAAAATCTTCACCGCTGGGCGGCTGCGGAAGAAATGTTGTACTTGAGCTCGACGCCGTAGTAAACGATCCGGTAGAAGAGCCGAAGTCATACTGCCAAGGCTGGGCATACCCCCTATGCGAAATTAGGTAAACAAAGACAAACAGAACAATGATTGTTTTCATTTCAACCTCCTAATTTTTACTATTTGATTTTTTTAGACAGGACGGTAGAGAAAAAAATAACAATTTTTTTTCGTCAATGCAACAAAAATTTTAAAATTTTTCATTTTTTTTAGTTCGCCGCAAACGGGAAGTAAAGCGAGCGATCCCGGAGCTTGCCTTGAAAGGCGAGGTTAAGCAATCTCTATTTACTATTTTGGCTAAATCTAATGAATCGACGATTAACGCCGCCTTTTAAGGCGAAGACAGGACAATTCTACCATAACGGGTTTTAAGCAAAACACAATGAAGCTGCAATAAATAACAATTTTTATATACAGACGCTCTATTGCATCTCTGTTGATAAAATCATAACATATTATATTTTCGCACATACCCCGAATTATGAATTAACCGATCAAAAATTGAGATAAGTCAGGCTAATAATCAGTAGCGCTCCTATGGCCCATAATCGCAGATTATGATACCAACGCGGGTTTTCCACGCCGGCGTAAATATAGGCGCTCGGCAAAAAGGAAACGGCAATACCCATTAAAACGAAGAATCCGATAATAATATATTTTGCCGTTTCGGCGGAAATCCCGTTAGCCCAATCAAAGTTCAGCATGATCACTCCTTATTCGATTTTAGATGTTTGATAAATTAACCCTTTGATTTTTTCAAGAGGCCAAGGCATTGTAAAAAGAGTAACCCCAATGGTAATGATAAGGGCGCTGACAAAGGACCACCAGGAAACATAGAGGAAGGGATCTTCGATAGTAAACAGCGAACTTTTAAAGATATATAGCAGTATGGCACTGGCGATGCCGCCCACAAGACCGAAAAAGCCTCCCCATTGCGTCGCTCTTTTCCATAAAATACCCAATAATAAAACGGCAAAGATAGGGCCTTGAAAAAAAGAGAGAAAAGTTTGGATGGCCACATAGATACCGGGAAAGGTGGATGAAACGGGCGAAGTAGTCATCGCCAAAAGCAAAATGACGACGGTTGTAATCTGCCCCATTTTCAAATAATGGCCGTCCGGCGCTCCTTTTTTTATATATTTACGGTAAATATCGTTTGTCCATAAGGTTGCCGTGGAATTTAGCGTTGAATCGATGGTGGACATTAAAGCCGCAAAGAAGGCGGAAAACAACAGTCCGAGTAAACCGGGGGGTATGAAATTACGTATCAGTAAAGGAACAGCTTCATCCCCGTTTGCCAACCCCGGATTGGTGGCAACGGCGATTAAACCGGGGAAAATAATAATTAAAGGAATGAACATTTTTAATACGGCACCGACAATTAAACTGGCCTTAGCGTGCCATTCGGTTTTTGCCGCGAGACAACGCTGCACGATACTTTGATTGCCAATCCAATAAGCATTGGCCATTACAAAGGTAAGCCCGAAAAGAATACCGGTCCAAGGATAAGGCGTATCGGTATCGGAAGGAAAGACCAATTTGAAATGGTTTTGATATTGATCACCCATCATGCTGATTTTATCCACGAGTCCGTCCCAGCCGCCCACATGGTACATTCCCAAAAACAGCAACGCACCGCCGCCGATAAACATAATAATCATCTGCACTACATCCGTCATAATAACGGCGGAGAGTCCGCCGGAAACCGTATAAAA
>CAYRJN010000174.1:3339-8130 GCA_964424545.1 uncultured Calditrichaceae bacterium | reverse complement strand
ATTAAAATCAGGCAAAAAAACAAAAGGATCTTTATGGATTTACGTAGTTTAAGGGTATTTTTTTTCATAACAGGCCAAATAAGTAAATACTTACTTAGAATGATATTCAAAAAAAACGCCCACGCTTAATTCGCTTGAGCGTTTTTTTGAAAAATTTTAACGATTAATAACCGTACATACAATTACCGGAGCCCATTCCACGTCTCTTGCCGCCATGGCCCGGCCCCATACCTTGTCTCATGCCGCGTCCCATTCCTCTGCCGTTTCCGGCCGCAAATCCGAATCCAATTCGCATTCCCCCGGCGGGGAGCATAGCTATTTGTTCGGGGGTTAAAACGTTACGGGCTTTGATGCGGAATTGTAAAGATTTTTCCTGCATCTGTAAACGCAAGGCGCTTATCTCTTTTTGCAGCGATAAAATTTTGGATTGGTTTTTTTCCGGGTTCGTCATTAAGGTACGCATTTCCATGGCTTTAGTCTGCATGCCCGTGCGCAAATTTAGAGTTTCCTTAGCAAAATCGTTGCGCAGAGTATTAATTTTTGTAATCTGATCCGTTGTTAAGTTAAGATAAGCCGCTCTGTTCATACCAGGGCCGGTCATCTGCCCTCTCTGTCCGCTGCCTCGTCCGCCTTGCATACCTTGCGATAAAAGATCGTCCGAAAGTGCAAATAGAAGCATAAAGCTTAATAAATATGATAATTTTTTCATGGTGAAATCCTCCTGATTAATGTTTACCTTAAATTAATATTATTTGATTAAACCGGTTATAATCGCTTTCAAATAGTAATACAGAAAGGGAGAAGATTTCTTTCATTTTTTATGATTTTTTAAAAAATATTGGAAAAGATGCACTGCAATACTATTCGTAAAAGAAGCAAAGAATGGAATTATCGGCCTTAGTGAATTGATGCGCCGCCTTATTTGACGTAAGAATAGATCATAATGAAATGTGAAAAACTGCCCAGCAGGACGAAAATGTGGAAAATTTCATGAAAACCGAAAATACCCGGTAGGGGATTCGGTTTTTTAAAGGCGTAAATAACGGCTCCGATTGAATAAAATATTCCCCCCATGGCCAGCCAGAAAACACCTTCTTTCGAAAAAGCTTGTATTAAAGGATAGATACCGATAACAATAATCCAGCCCATTAGCAAATAGATTCCGGTATAAAGCACGCGCGGAGCGTCTAACCAAAAAATCTTGATAAATAATCCCATAAAGGTTAATCCCCAAACCGTCTCGAAAATTGACCAACCCCAGGCTCCGCCGAGAGTAATCAGGCAGATCGGTGTGTAAGTAGCGGAAATAAATACAAAAATCATGATATGATCGATTTTGCGGAAAATTTCCAGCTTTTTATCTGCCAACGGCAGCCAGTGATATAAAGTGCTGAAAGTGTAAAGCAGTATCATGGATACGGCAAATATGGAAAAAGTGATGGTATGCATGGTATCATGGATACCGAAAGGACGGTTTAACAAAAAATAAAGAGCCGTAAATCCGAATAGAATGCCGATAAAATGAGTCAGGCCGTTCATAGGTTCGCGTAATTTCATACTATTTTCCCGCCAAAAGGTTAAAAAATAAATTTTCGATTTTATTTGAATAATAAAATATGTAATTTTAAACAACGCCGATTATTCTGTTCCAATATACTTTGTTTATATCTAATTTACAAAAACAAGATCATATGATATTGTAAAGATTTTGTAAAAATAAAGAGCAATATTTACTAAGGAGGAGAGATGAGAACCTTAAAAACCATGGTCATTCTATTAATTTTAAGTCTTATGCCGTTAAACGCCCGTTTACCGAAGGAAACGCCTCAACAAAAAGAGAAAAGAATGAAATGGTGGACGGACGCTCGTTTCGGGATGTTTATCCATTGGGGATTATACGCGCTTCCGGCTCGTCATGAATGGGTAAAGAATCATGAACGTATGACCAATAAAGAATATGAGAAATATTTAAAACTATTCGATCCCGATCTGTTTAATCCCCGCGATTGGGCAAAAATGGCAAAACAAGCGGGAATGAAATATGCCGTGATTACGACGAAACACCATGAAGGTTTTTGCCTGTTTGATTCCAAATATACGGATTATAAGTCGGTTAATACGCCGTACGGTAAAGATATAATCAAGCAATGGGTGGAAGCATTCAGGGCGGAAGGTATAAAAGTAGGGTTTTACTATTCTTTGCTGGATTGGCATCATCCCGATTATACGGTCGATCGAAATCACCCGCAGCGAGCAAAAAGCGACGAGGATTATGCGCGTTTAAATAAAGGGCGCGACATGAATAAATATCGTCAATATGTTAAAAATCAGGTCAAAGAACTGTTAACCAATTACGGTAAAATCGATATTATTTGGTTGGATTATTCTTTCCCGTCCGGTAAACACGGCAAAGGACGCAAAGATTGGGATTCGGAGAACCTGCTGGCCATGGTGCGAAAGCTTCAACCAGGTATCATTGTAAACGACCGCCTCGATCTTTTGGATGTGGAAGGCGGCTGGGATTTTACGACGCCGGAGCAGTACAAGGTGTCTAAATGGCCGGAAAGAGACGGAAAGCGTATTCCTTGGGAAACCTGTCAAACTTTTTCGGGCTCATGGGGTTATTACCGTGATGAGATGACATGGAAAAGCGTCCATCAATTGCTGGAGTTACTCATCGAATCGGTTAGTAAGGGCGGAAATTTGCTACTAAATGTGGGGCCGACGGGAAGAGGACTTTTTGATTATCGCGCGCAGGATAGACTTAAGGCCATGGGCGAATGGATGTCCCTAAACAGTCGCTCCATTTATCATTGCACACAGGCGCCCGATGATTTTCCCAAGCCGGATAATTGCCTTTTAACCTACAATCCGGAAAACAACAGGCTCTATGTTCATTTATTGGATTATCCCATGGGGCGTCTGGTCCTAAAAGGATTTGGCGGTAAGGTTAAATATGCTCAATTTTTGCATGACGCTTCGGAAATTAAATTCGGCAAACCACGCCATAACGTAACCTATGAAGAAAAAAAGAAAGAGAAAGATGTGATTTTGCTTCTTCCAATTGTGAAACCGAAAGTCGAAATACCGGTAATTGAATTGTATTTAAAATAAAAGTCTATATTGTCGGGTAAATAGCAGCCTTAAAGTTCTTTTTTGGCGTCGTATTTTTAAGGTTTATTTTTAAAATATGCAGGATGTAAAATTTATAGGATAAAAAGTCGTTCAATTTAGAAAGAAGTTATTATTATAGCATAAATTTGACAAACAATAAAACAAAAAACGGAGATAAAACATGTCTGATAAAACGAAAATAGTCGGGGTAATTCCGGCGCGTTACGGTTCGTCGCGTTTCCCCGGAAAAATAATTGCGCCCATCGCCGGTAAACCGATGATCCAAAGAGTATATGAACAGTGTAAAAAATCGACGATGTTGGATGAGCTGCTTGTGGCCGTTGATGATCAAAAAGTATATGATACGGTAATCGCTTTTGGAGGCGATGCGCTTATGACGGCAGTGGAGCACCAATCGGGTACCGACCGTCTTGCGGAAGTGATGGCGAAACGTTCAGGCGATATTGTTGTCAATATTCAGGGTGATCACCCGCTTTTTGATCCGGTAATGATTGATGAATGCGTACAACCGTTGCTTGAACATCCCGACATTCCCATGTCCACGTTGAAAATTAAAATAAAAGAGGAAGAGTACCATGATCCGGGGGTTGTAAAAGTGGTTACGGATAAAAACGGTTTGGCGCTCTATTTTTCGCGTTCCTTGATTCCTTACAGCCGTGATAATAAGGAGGTGGAGGTTTATGAGCACGTGGGGTTGTATGCCTATCGCAGGGATTTTCTGTTAAAAATATCTAAAGTTCCGCAAAGCCCGCTAGAAAAAGCCGAAATGTTGGAACAGCTGCGCGTTTTGGAAAACGGTTATAAAATTATCGTGGCCGAAACCCACAGTAACCGCGAGGCTGGCTTAAGCGTGGATACGCCTGAAGATTTAAAAAACGTGGAAGATGTCATTTTACGAGGAAAATAATTAATGAAAATTCCCATAGCCAATTTACAAAAAAAAATAGAAACAATAAAAGAACATATCTTTAGCGTAATTTCACCGATCGAAATCATACGTGTTTTTGACGGAGAGCGTGAAGGGGCGGAATCGCCCACTTTTGACGATAGCTGTTGGAAACAATTTACGATCGGCGAAGCGTGGGGCGGCCGTGACAGGATTGTTTGGTTTCGGATGCCGTTGAATATTCCTGCCGATATTCAACAGGGCAAATTAGCCTTAATCATTCAACCGGGGAAACGCTTTGTTTTTATTTCCAGCGAAGGTGGCGACTTGCGCGAATACGAATTGATGTTGTATCTCGACGGCGTACCTTTGCAAAGTATTGATGTGCGGCGTAATATGGTCCCTTTATGGGATAAAGCTGTGCAGGGCGAAACACATCTTTTGGCTATAGAGGCCTTCAGCGGTTTGGAAGAACATCGTCATCGTTTTGAGCGCGCCGATATCGTCCTTATTAATGAGGAGGCGGAAGATTTTTATTATAATATTAAAAATCTTTTTGAGACCTTTTTGCAGCTTGATGAAAACGATTTAGAATATTATCGTCTCTTTAATATAATGCAAGAATCGTTGCTGTCGGTTGATTTTTTACAAATAGGTCAAAAGGCTTTTTTCGCGTCCATTGCCAAAGCCAACGCCTATTTAAAAAAGCGCATTTACAACAAAGTCCCCGATAAATCACATCAGCCCGAAGTGGTCAGCGTGGGTCATTC
>CAYRJN010000174.1:0-3239 GCA_964424545.1 uncultured Calditrichaceae bacterium | reverse complement strand
CAGTTTTTATACGGAAAACGTTTTTTCAGACGGGAATTCGGCGTCGATCCCAAAGTGGTTTGGCTACCGGACGGTTTCGGCTTTTGCTATACGCTGCCGCAGATAATAAAAAAATCGGCTATGGACTATTTTATGACGACCAAAATGAGCTGGAGTCAGTTTGAAAAACTGCCTTATGATACCTTTCTTTGGGAAGGGTTAGACGGCACGAGGGTATTGACGCACATGATTACCACCCCTGATCGCCGCGGCTGGAACGATTACAGCGTAGATTTGACCGCGGAATATGTTGCGGGCTGTTGGAATAATTACAAACAAAAGGATAAAAACGATACGGTTTTGCTTAGTTACGGTTGGGGAGATGGCGGCGGCGGCCCGACACCCGATATGATGGAAAACTCACGTCGCTTCGATTACATTGCCTCTCTCCCGCGACATCGACAGGGAAGCGCCGACAGTTTTTTTAACGATTTGGCAAAGCGTTCCAACGATTTTCCGGTTTGGAATAATGAATTGTATCTGCAATTTCACCGCGGCTGCTATACGTCGCAGGCATTTATAAAAAGGGCTAATAGAGAAAGCGAAATCCTGCTTCATAACACCGAACTTTTTGCCGCCATGGCTTTTCTATACGGTTTTTCATATCCGCAGCAAGCCGTTAATCGGGCATGGGAATTAATATTATTGAATCAATTCCATGATATTCTACCGGGATCATCCATTGCGGAAGTGTATGAGGATAGCGATAGGGAATATACGGAAATTCGGAAAATCGGATTTGAAACGCTGGACGGCGCTTTGGAGCGTCTCCTTAAACAATCGTCTGTAAAAGGGCAGAGCTATGCGTTATATCTGTTCAATCCTCTTGGCTGGAAACGCGATGATATGGCTGTTATTCCGATGACAAAGGCTATGGAGGGCTGTTCCCTTTTTGATGAGAAGGGGAGAGAAATTCCCATGCAGATTTTAGAAAATCGCCGAGATATTTTGCTTTATGTGAATGATTTGCCCTCTATGGGGTTTAAAAAATTTGAAATAGTAAAGCAACGCAGCACGGCTTTCGGCAGCTCCATTAAAGTATCGAATCATTTATTGGAAAACCGGTTTTTTAAGGTTATTTTGAATAAAAACGGCCTAATCGATTCAATTTATGATAAGCGTTTTGAACGCGAAGTTCTTGCCGCAGAGGGTAATCAATTACAAATTTTTGAAGACCGGCCTTTACGCAACAATGCCTGGGATATTGATATCTTTTTTCAAGATAAAATGGTTGTATTACGCGAATTTAAAGAGATAAAAGTCGTGGAAAAAGGCCCTTTGCGCGGCGGGATACAAATAAAACGGAAATTTTTACAGAGCGAAATTGTGCAAACCATTTATATTTATGAACATTTAGAAAGGATCGATTTTGATACGCGCATCGATTGGAGACAACACGAAACGCTGTTAAAAGCGGCTTTTCCACTTAATATCCACTCCAATAAAGCGCTTTATGAAATACCCTACGGCGTTATTGAACGTTCAACCCACAATAACACGGTTTGGGATAGGGCGCAATTTGAAGTTCCCGCGCAAAAATGGGCGGATTTATCGGAGGGCAATTACGGCGTTGCTTTATTAAATGATTGTAAATACGGATACGATATTAAAGGCAATATAATGCGTTTAACTTTGATAAAATCGGCCATAGAACCCGATCCCAATGCGGATATCGGCCGGCATCGATTTGTCTATTCGCTTGCACCCCACGGCGGAAACGGGCATAGCGAAATTTTTCGGTTGGCCTATGAATTAAACTATCCGGCGCTTTCAAAATATGCGAAAATCAAAAACGTTGAATCGGAGGAAAAATTTTCTTTTGTTGAGACGGACGCGGACAATATTATTATTGAAACGGTAAAAAAGGAAGAGGATGGCGAGGGGATTGTGGTGCGTTTATATGAAACGGCAAATAGCCGCCGATATGCAGAGTTGCATTTCGCAAATGATATACAAGAAGCGTATGAAAGCAATTTATTGGAGGAAGAGCGACAAAAAATGAAGGTTGTTAACGGAAACCGTTTGTCCTTTTTTATTAAGCCTTATGAAATTAAGACTTTTGTAATATATTTTAATAAAAATTCAACTATTGCATCGACAGAAACGAAATGACATAACCGGAACTTTCCGTTAGAATCGGATTTATACGAATTTTGTAAGATGCGTTTTGCGGGCGATTACTTTCCAATAATTTTTATTAAACAGCAGCTCCGCAAAAAGGGGAAGCGATTTTAAACCGTTAAGATAAATTGAGCCTTCTCTAAAACACTGAACGGGGCAATCATAACACCGGATATTTTTCAAAGTATGAATATCGTCGGTAATGCGGCCTAAGCGTGTGCTTTTTACCATGCAGTCGTATAAATCGAGATGGTTATCGAGAAAGAAGATTTTTTCGCCGGCTTTGCATGGGTATAACTGTTTCTCTTTTAAGTAAAAACGTTTAATGTCTTTTAGAAAATTTAAGCGGTGTGAAATCTTATTTCCATATTTTTCTTTTAAAATAATCATGCGATCTACGGCGTTTATGAGCTGTGCATCGGATAAATTGATGTTGTCGTAATCCTTGTTGCCCAACTTATATGTGCTGTGAGGCAGGTTTATGGGTAAACTGAAATAAACTTCGTCGAAGAGTAAATTGTTTAAGGCGAAATCGGTTATTTTTTCAATTTCGCGAATATTATGCGTCGCTATGGTAATGCCTCCTTGCGTTAAGATACCCGCCTCCTTGGCGTGATATACATTTTCTTTTAATTGCGCGAGCAGATTAGGCAGCCCTCTGTTTTCATAGACTACTGTTTCATTGTAATGATCCACGGAAAATCCGATGAAACTAACGCCAAATTCGGTCAGCCGCCGAATTTTCCATTTATCCAATAAGGAGCCGTTGGTCATCAGCTGAATAATCATACCGTGTTTTTTTGCCTCTTTTATCAAAGGGAATAGATGAGGATAAGTTAACGGTTCTCCGCCGGTTAGAGATAAAAATTTTACATCAAGTTTTTTATCCAGCACTTCTATGACTTTTCCGATAATCTCTTTTCGGGGAAATACGGCTTTTTCCGTTTTCCAAAAGGAGCAGGTTTTACACCGAGCGTTGCAAAAATCGGTTACCGAAAATATCAGAACGTTATTATTGAACATAATTTAGGGGCTTTCCTTCCTATTTTTAATCACTCTGTTGAGATATGTTCTAAATA
>CAYRJN010000173.1:0-8243 GCA_964424545.1 uncultured Calditrichaceae bacterium | reverse complement strand
GCGCAGAACATGCAACCATGCATCTGTTATATTCTCGGTTTATAACAAAAGCTTTAAGGGATATGGGATATTTAACATTTGACGAACCGTTTTTAAGCCTCGTTCATCAGGGCGTTATAAAAGGTCCGGATGGCATGAGAATGTCTAAATCAAAAGGCAATGTTATAAATCCCGATACATACATTGAAAAATATGGCGCCGATGTTTTTCGTTTATATTTAATGTTTGGTTTTGCGTATACCGACGGGGGACCATGGGATGATTCCGGAATTGCAGCTGTAGATCGCTTTTTAAATCGTATTTGGCGTCTTTTGGAAACGTTAAATAATGAATTCTATAAATCCCAAGGTTCAAATAATTTTGATACGCCTGAGAAAAATTTAAGAAGAGTATTACATAATTCCATAAAAGGAATTATCGAAGACACCGAAAGATTTCATTTTAATACATCTATAAGTCGTTTAATGGAATTAACTAATGAGTTATACAAATACATCCAAACAAGGACGCCTGCGGATTATAATAAAGAATATTTACAGTCAACCATTAAGAATTTAATCTTACTTCTATCGCCTTTTACACCGCATCTTGGTGAAGAATTATGGCAAATTAACGGTGGTCTATCGAGTGTTTTTGATCAACCTTTTCCCCAATACAATAAGGAATATTTAGCCGTTAATGAAATTAAATGGGTTATTCAAATTAACGGTAAAATACGCGACCGCATAAGCGGAGATATAAATTTAAATAAAGATGAAGCGGAAAAATTAGCATTAAGCTCTAACCGAATCAACGAACTTCTTAAGGATAAAACCATACGTAAAGTTATTGTTGTTCCTAAAAAATTAGTTAACATTGTAGCGACATAAAGTCAAATAAAAATAGAACAGTTAACGAAGCCCGGGAAAATTCTTTTTCGGGCTTTTTATTTTTTTAAGGATGTTAGCATAAATTATTTTACCGATAATTCTAACTAAGAGTAAGAGAAAAATTAACCGCCAAAGCATTATATTGATATAATTGTTATATAATATATATTATGTAAACTATAATTTATATAATTAACCTACCTATTAGTATGTTTATTCATAGGTTGTGTTGATATATAAATATAAGATTGTATATTTTTCAATAAACTGTCATTTTGTCTTGTAAATATAATTGATAATATAGAATAGAAAGATTAAATTTATCACATAGTAAACGTGTTAATTGTATTATTTAATATCTTACGATTTGGAGGGTATTTTGGATAAAGATATGTTGGCAGCTGAATTTCTTAAAATATATTTTGCTTCACATCCGGATAAAATTCCAGAGGATTCGGATAAAGCTTTTGAACTGTTTCATAAACTACATAAAAAATATAAAGCCAAATTTATTACCGACTTTAAGCAAAAAAGCGAGAAATTTGTTAATAAATTCTTTGATGATGATGAACCGACTTACAGATAGTTGAAGAAATAATTTGAGAATATATTTGGATGTTTGTTGGATAATAATTATGCGAAAATTTTATAATAAAAAATATTTATGATTTATCTTGCCACTGAGGACTTCTTTTTTCAAGGAACGCCGTAATTCCTTCATTGAAATCTTCCGTTTCTCTAAAAGCAGCGTTTATTTTTGCCGTCTCTTCAATATTTTTTTCTATATCTTTGTAAATTCCTATCGCAAGGATTTTTTTTGTTTCAGAAAGCGCTTGCGGAGAATTGGAAATAAGTATATTGGCAAGATCATTTACAGCATTCTCCAAATCATCTTTTTCCTTTATCGCTGAAATCAATCCCATATCCAATGCTTCTTGCGCGCTAATAATTTTACCGCTTAAAAGCAGTTCTCTTGCTTTACGCTCTCCTACCTGTTTTATTAGAAATGTTGATACTAAGGCTGCTACAAAGCCGATTTTAACTTCGGGGTAGCCAAACACAGCGTCTAAAGAGCTGACTATAAAATCACAGACGGAAACAAGTCCGCACCCACCGGCAAGAGCAGCGCCTTGAACCATTGCTATAACGGGTTTAGGAAAAGTATATATCTCAAGGAAAAGTTTAGATAAATTTAAGGAATCCTTTAGGTTGTCTTCATATGAGAACTTTTTCATTTTCTTCAAATAGGAAAGATCGGCTCCGCTGCAAAAAGCTTTTCCAATTCCGGTTAGTACTATAACGCGTAAAGAATTGTCTCTTTTTGCAATAGAAAATATCTCTGTCAATTCTCTAATCATCAAATCGTTCAGTGCATTTCTCTTTTGCGGACGGTTTAGTAATATCTTTAATGTTTTATCATTACGCGTCAATTTAATGGTATCGTATTTGTCTAACGAGATCATGTTTGCAAAACCCCGGCATTAAATTTTTCAAATTCTGATTTATTCGATACGGCCTCTAGAGAAACGATTAACCTCTCGCGAGTCTCCTCCGGTAAAATTATCTCATCAACCCAGAGTCTCGCCGCGCCGTATCTCGGATCCATTTGATCCGAATAGGTTTTTTTAATAGTATTATATAGTTCTTCTTTGTCTTTATCCGAGAGTTTCTTCCCTTTGCGTTCAAGTTGTTTGATTTTAATATCGAGCATGGTATTAGCGGCTTGTGAACCGCCCATAACGGAATATTTCGATGATGGCCAAGCGTGCATAAAATTAGGCGCATAAGCTTTTCCGCACATTGCATAGTTCCCCGCTCCAAATGTACCTCCGACAATCAAAGATATTTTGGGCACAATAGAGTTGGAAACCACATTTACCATTTTTGCTCCTGCTTTAATAATACCGCTATATTCGGCTTCTTTCCCTACCATAAATCCGTTTACATCATGTATAAATAGTAATGGGACAAGGTTTTGATTGCAATCCATAATAAAACGTGCTGCTTTTTCAGCGCTTTCCGTATATATAACGCCGCCAAATTCAGGTGGTTTTCCATTTTTCAATAAATGCTTCTTTTGATTAGCTACGATACCTACCGGATAACCACCGATATGAGCATATCCGCAAATTATTGTCTGGCCGTATTCTTTTTTATATTCTATAAATTCGGCATCATCAATAATATGGGCGATAATTTGACGCATATCATATTCTTTAGATTCTTCAAACGGTTTTATAGAATATAGATTGTGATAATCATATTTAACCTTTTTACTTTTGATTTTACGTATTTTTATTTCCGTTTTACTTCCCATTTGCAAGACAAGTTTCCTTATCCGTTGAATAGCGGAGTTGTCATCTTTTTCTTTAAAATCAATTGTTCCGCTAATTTCGGAATGAACCGCTGCGCCGCCAAGTTCTTCTGCCGATACAACTTGACCTATTGCGGCTTTTACGAGAGCAGGTCCGGCAAGAAAAAGACCGCTACCCTCTGTCATTAGAATTTTATCGGTCATAACGGGCAGATAGGCTCCTCCGGCAACGCACATACCCATAATAGCCGTCATCTGCGGAATTCCCATCGAAGAAATACGCGCATTTAAATAAAATATACGACCAAAATCATCCTGATCGGGAAATACATCTTCCTGAAGAGGTAAAAATATACCTGAAGAGTCAACAAGATATATAATAGGAAGATGATTTTGCATTGCGATTGTCTGAGCACGAATTACTTTTTTTGCCGTCATTGGAAAAAATGCTCCAGCTTTTACGGTTGCATCATTGGCGATAATCATGCACAGACGATTTTGAATATAAGCAAGACCAGCAATTATTCCTGCGGAAGGCGCGCCACCCCATTCTTCATACATGTTGTATGCTGCAAACTGTTCTATTTCAAAAAATTTATTTTTATCATCAATCAAGCGTTCAATTCTTTCTCTCGCGGTAAGCCGGTTCTTTTTGTGTTGTCTCATAATACTCTTCTCTCCCCCCCCAAGAGAAATTTCAGTACGCTGCTTATTCAGCAAAGCGATTTCTTGCTTCCACTTTTTTCTATTGACTTCAGCAGCGGCAGAGACTAAAAAAGATTTATTCAAAATTATATGATCTGAAGTATTATTCAATTATCTTTCTCCTCTGATAGATATCGCAAATATCAAACAGCATATAATGCGATCAAATTAAAAATATTTCTAAAATTATTATTTGGTATAATAATCGAAAACAACAACGGCTAAATATAGGAAATTTTAATTCAACTTAAAAAAATAATTTTAAATGTTCCTCTAGTAAATTTATTGAATTTTTATCTTTAACGGATACGGGAAAAATATGATGGGTTTGGAAATATTCTTTAAAATTTCTTTTTTGTATTGCTATTTTATTACGCGACAGTTTGTCTGTTTTTGTTAACGTTACAATAAAAGGAATTCCCAAATATGTTAACCATTCGGCCATTTGTTTGTCGCTTTCCATTATTTTATGGCGGGAATCGATTAATAAGCATACGAGTCGTAATTCTCGACTTTCCGAAATATAATTTTCAAGCATTTTACGCCAGGCATCGTATATTTTTTTGGGAACTTTTGCGTAGCCATAGCCGGGAAGGTCTACAAAATAGATAGTATTATCGACTAAAAAGTAATTAATAAGTTGGGTTTTGCCTGGCGTAGACGATGTTTTAACCAAATTTTTCCTATTAAACAGTGCATTCATTAATGATGATTTACCCACATTAGATCGACCGACAAATGCAATTTCGGATAGTTTGTCATCGGGTTTTTGTATTAATTTGGATATACTTTTTATAAATTCTGCATTAAAGGACATAGATATATTTTTTTTAGTAAATATAGACAGTTATAAACAATAAAAAAGGCAGCTCGTTAAGCTGCCATTTAAAAATTATAATTATAAAAAAGGTTGTAGTTTGCCGAGAATCATCTCTTTTGGTACGGCTCCGATAATTGTTTCAACGGCCTGACCGTGTTTAAAAATCAGTAGAGTCGGTATTGAACGTATGCCGTATTTCATTGATGTTTGCGGATTACTGTCCACGTCCAGTTTGCATACCTTAACTTTGCCTGCATACTCGTTGCCGATATCGTCCACTAACGGGGCAATTAAACGGCACGGCGCACACCATTCCGCCCAGAAATCCACGATAACCGGTATTTGAGAATTGATTACTTCCTCTTCGAAATTCGAATCATTAACAACAATTGACATTTTTCCTCCGTTATAATATTTATTGTTTTTCACCTAATTTTATAATTTTTGCCTCTATTTGGGTAACGCCCATATGTACTAAGCCGATTTTTTTTGCGGCTGCATAGGATAAATCCAAAATACGTCCTTTTTTAAACGGACCGCGATCATTTATACGCACGCGTACGATTTTACCGTTTTTCATATTTTTTACTTCAAGGATAGTATTAAAGGGTAGCGTTCTATGAGCTGCCGTAAACCCATTCATGTCATAAATTTCGCCATTAGCTGTTTTATTACCGTGAAATTTATCAGCATAATATGAGCACTCGCCTTTTAAAATTTGACCTGTTCGATATTGAACAGATTGTTCTCTGCTGAAATTTCTTGTATATCTCGTCGTTCTTGAAAATTTCGCGCCGGTAGAACATTTCAACAAACTTATTAAAATAATATAAATAAATATTGATTTTGAAAATAATATTTTTTTTAAATAATACATATTTTTTTAGATTAAGATATTACTGTTGATGGATATTTATTATACTGAAAGATCTATCTAAGTTTATCATTTTTAATTTTATTTTTAAGTTGTCTCATTTTAAGTGTAACTTTATCCTCATTTTTCTTTGATAAGCTGTCTTTTTTGGCAGAGGATAAATTAGTAGTTGTATTTAAGGAATCGGACAGGGATATAACGGAAGAATCAGCTCCTGTCGTCAGAGAGTCGCCGACAGCCTTTTCCGACGGGGGCTCTTTGGTTTTTGCCATAGCAATTTTGGCGTATTCGGTTCCAGGGTACTCCTCCATTAATTTTGTATAATAATATACGGCGCTATCCACATTATTAATATAGTTTTCATAAATATAGGCAATTGCATACAGCGATTTTTCTGCGAAAATACCTGCGCTATCTTCTCCGGCTATTGTTAGAAAAGAATCTACAGCTACGCTATATTGATTTTTATCTAATAATTCTTCCGCTTCGTTATACTTCTTATTAAATTTCAATTGTAATAAATCGGGGGCATCCTCATTCGTTTTAACATCAAGCAGCTTTTTTGCATAATCGGTATTCGGATACTCCTTTATGATGATATTTTTAATTGAATCGCTTTTTACCGTATCCCCGTCGATAGAAGAATATATATAGTATAGACTAAAAAGAGCTTTAGGAACAAGTAAAGAATCGTTAAAAGTGTTTACGTAATTTTTAAAAGCAACTTCAGCGCTGTCATAATTTTCATAGCGCAATAGAAAGAATTCGCCAAGGGCGTAGCTGTTTTTATCGAGGCTTTTATTAATTTCTTCCGGTTTTCGCAATTTTACAGTTTTGGTTACTTTTTTTGTCTTTCTTGCGGCCGTATTTTTATTTATTGTCGGTCTTTTTCTTGTTGTCGCATTTTGATTCGCTTTATTATTAAAAGCGCCTGATGTCTCCATATTTGTACTTAATTTATCAGCGTTAACATCATCGTTATTATCCGTATTCCTTTGTTGTGTAAAAATCGTTTTTTCCGTTGACGTTGATTTATTAGTTGAATCCAACATTGTTACTGTTGTTGTCGTATCGCCGGCAACAAGACGTCGTAAATCCATTTTATCTTGCACTATTTGGTTGTGGATCTTTAAATATTCGTTTAATAATTTTTTTCGTGCCTGCGCCTCGCGTACAATTTCGGCTCTCGAATATTGTTTCTTAACATTATCGTAATAATATGCGGCGGAATCCATTTTTCCAAGATCAAATTCGAAAACCTGAGCCAAACTAAAAGAAGCTAAAGCCGCTCCCTCCGTTTTTTTATATTTATCTATTATATCTCTGTAGCTTTCAATAATAAATGAAAGCGGCGCTTTTTGTCTTTCGTAAACATTCACAAGTCTTGTTTCGATTATACCGAATTGGTTTTTAAATCGTTCATCCCGCAACATTTTCTTTAATAGAACTTCGCTCTTTTCGTATCTTTTAAGCGAATCCAAAGCATCGATTTGATACATCAAGCTGTAAAAATACTGCATAACCGGCAATTCGTGTTTAAACGTTTTTTTGAAGGCTGCTATGGCGTTTTCATATTCACCGCGATCAAAAAAATTCTTTGCGATTAAATATTGCGCGCCGCCGGCCAATTCGTCATCATCGGCAATCTCGATACATTTATTTAGATTCTCAATAGATTTTTCTCTCTCTCCCGTTTTGATATAAAGTTCTCCGAGCACATAAAATACCTGAGCGGCTATTCTTTTAGAAGCTTTATTTTCTTGAAAAAAGTTTTGCAAAAGATTTAATGCAAGTGGGTCTTTGTCGAGTTGAACGTAAGTTCTGGCCAGCCATAATTTTGCTTCGGGAACCAGTTTGCTATCGGGATATTTTGGGATAAATTGTTCGAAAATACGCTCGGCTTTTTCATATTCCCCAAGCTGATAATGGGATTTTCCGATTAACAATAAGGCGTCATCGGCATATTTACTACTGTCGCCGTAAAAATCAATTAATTTCCAGCATTTTTTTATGGTTTTTTGATACGCCGCTTTACTTTCGCCCGAGCCTTTGGCGTTTTTTGTGGAATAATGTTTCTTTTGAGCCTCCTCATAAATTTGCTTAGCATTGAAGAACGTATTGTAATAGGCGCAACCGCTGACAAAAAGAATTATCGCTATTGCTAATAAATTAAATTTAGTCAATTTCAATGGGAAGTATCCTATTTTCTTTTTGATTTTAATTTATCCATCACCAGCGCAATTTTAGGAAGAATCTCTGCAGGATCAGCTCGGACAAATTCATTTACCGTATCAGAAAGTTCGGTTGCTTGTTCATTAATTTCTATTAAATAGGAGCCGTTTGCTTTTGAAATATAGGGCATATTGGAAGCGGGCTCTTTATAATTGCTGATACCCACAAGGAAAAATACTTCGCAGAAAGCAGAATCATTTTGAGCGTCTTTTAACGCTTTTTCATGCGGGGGCTCCTCGGTAAAGCGAATATTAGGTCGTAATAAGCCTCCGCATTCGGGACACGTTGGAACGGCGCTCTTTAAAATGGGATCGTTTGGGTTGCTAATAACATGTTTACATTCAATACATAAGGTTTCGTTGATGTTGCCGTTCAATTGCAATTCTTTTTTGCTTCCGGCCGTTTGATGTAAACCGTCGATATTGTCGG
>CAYRJN010000172.1:0-8243 GCA_964424545.1 uncultured Calditrichaceae bacterium | reverse complement strand
TAATTATTAATCATCTCTCTAACAAAAAAATCCACAAGAAACCCAGTAGAGCCAATTATTTAAGATATAGCAATATTTTCTGATGGCATTAAAAAAAGATTCTTTTCTTCCAAAGCGTATAAAATTTTTGTAAATTACCGTTAAAAAAACGGAGAAAATATGATGAACAGTAAAACTCTTTTACAAAAAAAGACTCAAGAATTTGTTGAATTTCTAAAAGAAGAAAATATCTATTGTTTCTATTTTGTTTATGATCCATATAAGAAAAAAGTAATCACTTCGTCGCATGTATTACAGCCGATAGCTGATTTTATTAATGATGATCGGAGGGATTTTTTTCTTCATGAAGGTCTTTTTTTTCAGTTAAGTAAAGATTTTGACACTTTATTAGGTGCTTTTGTTCACAGGACAAACCGAGGTCAGGCGGCTGGCGGCGTACGTTATTGGCATTACGATACGCTTGAAGATTATCTGCGCGACGGACTTCGTTTAGCAAAGGGTATGACACGAAAAAATGCGCTTGCCGGTTTGTGGTGGGGCGGAGGAAAAGGCGTTATTGCTTATAATCCTGATTTGGATAAAAATGATTCCGCCGTTCGCAGCCCGCTTTACGCCGAATACGGTTCCTTTATATCTTCTTTGCAAGGCTGTTATGTGACGGCCGAGGATGTTGGCACGAGCGTTAACGATATGGCCGATGTTTTTTCTCAAACGCGTTTTACAACCTGTATCCCGCCGGAGATGGGCGGCAGCGGTAATCCTTCCGTTCCAACGGCGCGCGGCGTAATTGCCGGAATGGAAGCCGGATTGCATTTTATCGGTCAAGATTCGCTGTCAGGTAAAACCATTACCGTGCAAGGTGTGGGGCATGTGGGCGAGCCCCTTATTCGTTTTTTATTTGAAAAAAATGTTAAAAAGGTCTTCGCTTTCGATATTCATGCGGAAAATGTTCAAATAGTGAAAGAAAAATTTAAACGATATCCCTTAGAAGCCAGCCAAAACCGTCCGGGCGACGATGCTATTTTCTCAATAAAATGCGATATCTTTTCTCCCAATGCTACGGGTGCTATATTAAATCCGCGTACTATTTCTCAATTAAAAACTAAGATAATTTGCGGCGCCGCTAATAATCAGTTGGAAAATACACAGCGGGACGACCGAGCGCTTTTTGATAAAGGGATTGTTTATATTCCTGATTTTTTAACTAACAGAATGGGAATCGTTAATTGCGCCGATGAACAATACGGTTATGTAAACAACGATTCTCGTTTTGAACGCCATTTACAAAAAGATTGGAAGCATTCCATTTATCAAAGCGCGTTGCAGGTATTAAGAGAAGGTAAAAAAGGAATTCCGCCAGCACAAGCGGCTGTTAAGATTGCCGATGAATTATCGCTGATCGATCATCCTATTTTCGGACATCGCGGTCAACAGATAATCAATTCCCTTGTCGCTAATAAATGGCATAAAAAAATCCCGTGTAAAAAACGGGACTTTTAAATATACTGTGATCTAATGCGCTTATATCTTTTTTAATAATTAATTAAATACAAAACGTACATTAAACCCGAACCTTCCGGCATTAAAGTTGGTATTATCAATTACGGTTAAAGAAGGACGCCAATCAAAACTTAATGAGAGGGGGAGATTATTAAAATGATAGTCCAGACCGATCTCTCCGGACACGCCGAGCAGAAAAGGATCGCCAAGCCAGGTAAAAAGACCGGCGCCGGCGTAAATGCCAAAAGCTTCGCCTTTTAATGGTTTCTGAAAAAAATCGTACAAGGCTTCTAAGCCAACGCCGCCGCTGCCGAAAGATACGTCGGCATGAATTTGTTTGTACATACCGTCAATAGCGACCGTATTACCGACGATGTCGCCAAATCTAACGCCGAGCTCCTGTGCATTGCTTAAGCTGGCCATTGTTAAAATGATAAAAAACGTAACGATTAATTTTTTCATGCTGCCTCCGTCAAATGAATGTTAATAGATTAATTATCGTTGACAACAATAATAATATAGAAAATATTCCATAAAAAAAGGGAAATATAAAATATTTCCCTTTTTTTATCGACAATATTTTTATTGTTCCAATGTACTTAAATCGCCTTCATCCTGACCAAGCGCTCGGGCCTTTAATACACGTCGCATGATTTTACCGCTGCGCGTCTTTGGCAGGGAATCAACAAAGGTAACCGTTTCCGGTTTGGCAATGGGGCCCATTTCGCTGCTGACGTGTTTCTTTAAGGCCTCTTCCATCTCTTTAGAGCCGTTAACTCCGGCGCGTAAAATTACAAAAGTATGAATCGCATGGCCTTTTAATTCGTGGGGTAGCGCAATAGCCGCCGCTTCGGCTACATCCGCATGAGAAACGAGCGCGCTCTCGATTTCCGCCGTTCCCAAACGATAACCGCTTACCTTAATAACGTCGTCTGTTCGTCCGATGATCCAAAAATAACCGTCTTTGTCGACACGCGCCGAATCGCCGGCCTGATACCATCCCTGTTTTTCGTATTCTTTCCAATAAGTGTTCACATAGCGGTCGGGGTCGCCGAGAATAGTGCGCGCCATGCCCGGCCAGGGATTTTTAATGACTAAGTTACCCTCTTCACCCGTTTTTACTTCGTTTCCTTTTTCATCTACTACGGCCATTTCATTGCCGAAAAACGGTTTGGTAGCCGAACCGGGTTTTAACGGCGTAATAGGCAGGGGTGTAATCATAAAACCGCCGGTTTCCGTCTGCCACCATGTATCCATAATAGGACACTTTTTCTTTCCTATCACTTCATAGTACCAACGCCATGCTTCGGGATTAATGGGTTCGCCGACCGAACCTAACAATCTCAAGGAGCTGATATCATATCTTTCCGGCCAATCGTCTCCAAAGCGCATTAAGCCCCGAATAGCTGTGGGAGATGTATATAAAATTGTGATACCGTATTTTTCAATCATATTCCACCAGCGATTGGGGTAAGGATAATTCGGTGCTCCTTCGTACATCATAACCGTAGCGCCGTTGATCAACGGGCCGTAAATGATATAACTATGGCCGGTAATCCAGCCGGGATCGGCGGCGCACCACCAACGGTCTTCATCTTTAATATCAAAAACATATTTATGAGTAGTAGAAGTATAAACTGCATAGCCTCCATGCGTATGCACCTGTCCTTTCGGTTTGCCTGTGGTGCCTGA
Source organism: uncultured Calditrichaceae bacterium (assembly GCA_964424545.1). Classification (GTDB taxonomy): domain Bacteria; phylum Calditrichota; class Calditrichia; order Calditrichales; family Calditrichaceae; genus JAUVIB01. The sequence continues at coordinate 5,051 of CAYRJN010000172.1, read as the reverse complement.
TGTGTAGAGAATAAACAAAGGATCTTCAGCGTCCATTATAGCCGTATCGCAGTTGTGGCAAGCGATGGGCAGTTCCATTAAGTCATGGTACCAAAAATCACGACCGCTTTCCATATACACATCATGTCCCGTTCGTTTAACGACAATGCAGGTCTCAATCATCGGTGAACGCTTAATGGCTTCATCGACAATAGCTTTGAGATCATTGATTTTACCCCTGCGCCAGCCCCCGTCCGCCGTAACGAGAACTTTACTGCGGGCGTCGGCAATACGTTCAGCCAGCGCTTCGACGCTGAATCCTCCGTAAACGACGCTGTGTACGGCGCCGATCTTGGCGCAAGCCAGCATGGCAAACATTAACTCCGGAATCTGGGGCATATAGATGGTGACGATATCGCCTTTTTTGACACCCATGCTATGCAAGATATTAGCAAATTTACGCACTTCGCGATTTAAGGCATGGTAGGAAAATGTTCTGAAATCTCCCGGTTCGCCTTCCCAAATTAGGGCCAATTTGTTTTTGCGCCAGGTTTTCAAATGACGATCAATAGCATTATGCACGATATTGATTTTTCCCCCGACATACCACTTATAGAAGGGTTTTTTACTGTCGTCCAAAACTTTATCCCATTTTTTAAACCATTCTAAATTTTCCGCTTCTTCAGTCCAAAACTGTTCCCTGTTTTCAATGGAATACTTATACAATTTGTCATAATCTTTAATATTTGCCTGATCAATGACTTCCTGAGAAGGGTAATAAACATCGCCTTCCAATTTTTTTTCTGTCATGATAATCTCCTATGTTTAATCGGGGTTAAAGTACTGTAGATAAGTATAATATAAAATGGAATATAAATCAAAATAATACTATATTTCACAATTAGGCCTTTATAACGTAAAAGTCCCGTAAGGCGGTGTGGTAATAATGGGAAAACAAAGGAGGCTGTCGCGGAATGATGCGTTCAACAGATAAACTGTTTAAATAACACACATCGGTATTTTTAATGCGTAATTAACCGTAGATCGATTGATATAATCAAACGTGTTTTATGCGCCGCGGAAATCGCTATCTTGCGATTATGGAAATATTTTGTTTAACCGAAAAAAGTTGTCATTATCCCCATGGAAATATTCTGAGAATAATGACAACAAAAAAGACTATGCGTATATTTTGTCTATTTAACCGCCGCTTTCCAATATTCTCTTCTCATGCGCGCTATACCGGCGATGGAAATTTCTTTCGGGCAGACGGCCTCGCATTCGCCGTGGTTGGAACAGGCTCCGAACATCTCTTCGTCCATTTGAGCGACCATTTTTTCAACCCGCCGCGCCGCTTCGGGGTGCCCCTGCGGCAATAAAGCCAATTGTGATATTTTAGCCCCTACAAACAAGGCGGCAGAAGCGTTGGGACAGGCTGCCACACAGGCGCCGCAGCCGATGCAAGCCGCAAAATCCATAGCCAGCTCGGCTTTATCTTTAGGCACCAAAATAGTGTTTGCTTCGGGTACGGAACCGGTTTTGGCTGTTATATAGCCGCCTTTCTGCATAATACGGTCAAAGGCGGTGCGATCGACAACCAGGTCTTTAATTACAGGGAAGGGTTTGGCGCGCCAAGGTTCCAAGACAATGGTGTCGCCATCTTTGAAATAACGCATACGCACTTCGCAGGTTGTCGTTCCGCTTTTAGGGCCGTGCGCCGTTCCGTTGATAACCATACCGCACATTCCACAGATACCCTCACGGCAGTCATTGTCAAATTCAATGGGAATATCGTCGCTCTTAATCAAGTCTTCATTAAGCACATCAAGCATTTCCAGAAGCGACATATCTGGATTGACATTAGCTACGGTATATGTTTTAAATTCGCCTTTTTCATCGGCGTTTTTTTGCCGCCAAACCTTAACGTGTATTTTAATTGTTTTGTTTTCCATATTCTGTCCTCCTTACTTATAGCTGCGCTGTGTAAGTTTAACATTTTCAAAAACCAACGGTTCTTTATGCAACTCCCATTTGCCGAGTTCTTTAAACTCCCAGGCAGCGACATAAGTAAATTTCTCGTCGTTTCGTAATGCTTCTCCTTCGGGGGTTTGGCTCTCTTCGCGTAAATGGCCGCCGCAGGATTCTTCGCGGTGCAGAGCGTCTTTAGCCATCAATTCAGCTAACTCAAAGTAGTCGGAAACGCGTCCTGCAAACTCCAGGTTTTTATTGAGCGAATCAGCCGTTCCGGCCACTTTTACATTTTGCCAAAACTCATCACGTAATTTGGGAATAAGTTCCAACGCTTTGTTTAGTCCTTCGGCGTTGCGCGACATACCGACATAATCCCAAACGATTTGTCCAAGCTCCTGATGAAATTCTTTTACGGTTTTGTTGCCTTTAACGGCGAGCAATTTATCGTATTTTTCTTTTGCAGCCGCTTCCGCCTCTTTAAAAGCTTCATGATCCGTAGTGACTTTTTCCTGAGGATTGCTCCCGAGATAGTTGCCGATGGTATAAGGCAGAACAAAATATCCGTCCGCCAGGCCCTGCATTAAAGCGCTGGCTCCGAGACGATTTGCGCCGTGATCGGAAAAATTAGCCTCGCCAATAACATGCAAGCCGGGAATATTGCTCATCAGATCATAATCAACCCATAAACCGCCCATAGTGTAGTGAGGAGCCGGATAGATACGCATGGGCACTTCATAGCCGTCCTCGTCGGTAATTTCTTTATACATTTCAAACAAGTTGCCGTAACGCTCTTCGATTGTTTTTCGTCCGAACTCCTTAATGGCGTCTCGAAAATCGAGATAAACGGCCAAACCGGTTTCACCGACACCGCGGCCTTCGTCGCAAACCATTTTAGCGTTCCTTGAAGCCACATCGCGCGGCACCATATTACCGAATGCCGGATATTTACGTTCGAGATAATAATCTCTTTCTTCTTCGGGTATATCGTTTGGATGACGTTTATCGCCTCTTTTCTTGGGTACCCAAACGCGTCCGTCGTTTCGTAGACTTTCGCTCATTAAGGTCAGTTTCGATTGATAATCCCCGGAACGGGGGATACAGGTGGGATGAATTTGTACGAAACAGGGGTTGGCAAAAGCCGCGCCTTTTTTATGAGCTCTCCAAATAGCCGAAGCGTTAGAGTTTATGGCATTGGTTGATAAATAATATACCTGTGCATAACCGCCGGTAGCCAAAACAACGGCGTCTGCGGCAAAACGTTCAAATTCACCGGTAATCAAATTGCGCGTAACAATACCGCGCGCTTTACCGTCTATTATCACTAAATCGACCATTTCACGGCGGGAATACATCTGCACCATCCCGGCTTCGATTTGTGCGTTCAGCGCACCGTAAGCGCCGAGAAGCAGTTGTTGACCCGTCTGACCGCGAGCATAAAAAGTACGCGATACCTGTGCGCCGCCGAAAGAGCGGTTGGCAAACAAGCCGCCGTATTCGCGGGCGTAGGGTACGCCCTGAGCAACCGTTTGATCGATGATGTTATTACTCACCTGTGCAAGCCGATAAACATTGGCTTCTCGCGAACGGTAATCGCCGCCTTTGATGGTGTCGTAAAACAAACGCCAGATGCTGTCTCCATCGTTAGGGTAATTTTTTGCGGCATTGATGCCGCCTTGCGCGCCGATACTATGAGCGCGTCGAGGAGAATCCTGGATGCAGAAATTTAAAACGTGATAACCCAGTTCGCCGAGCGATGCGGCGGCGGAAGCGCCGGCAAGTCCGGTTCCTACAACAATAATTTTAAATTTACGTTTGTTTTTAGGGTTGACCAGTTTCATTTCAAATTTATGATTATCCCATTTTTCCGCCAATGCGCCGTTAGGGATTTTAGAATCTAATTTCATTGGAGCCCTCCTGTTGATAAAAAGATATATAAGGGGATTGACAGAAAACCGCCGCCGATGACGATACCGAAAATGACGGCTAATTTTTGCAGGAACGGCGTATAAACTGGGTGATTTATGCCGAGTGATTGAAAGGCGCTCCAAAAACCATGACTTAAATGGTATCCGAGAAAAATCAAAGTAACGCTGTACCATAATACGTACCAGCCATTGCCGAAAGCTTCATATACCAGCTTATAGAGATCGCGTATCTCCTTGCCGTCATGCATATATTTATAACCTTCCGCGACACCGGGGCCGTATTTAAAGAATAAAATATGCAAAATTACAAAAACGCCGATAGTCAATCCGGTATATATCATGGTGCTCGAGGCAATGGTTTTGCGGCTGGCGCCTTTGGCCGGCGTAACAACTTCATAACCGATTGGTCTGGATCGCCAATTGACATATGTGACCCAAATGCCGTAAAAAGCGTGGAAAAGAAAAATAAGCAACAACCCGGCTTCAACCATGTATAACAGTTCTCCTAAGCCGGTTAGGAAATGAGCATATGCATTAAACGGACCGCGATCCGTTAAAAAAAGACTCAGATTCCCGAGCAGATGGCCGGTAAGAAACAGGCTTAACCCCAATCCGGTTAAACCCATAATAATTTTTTTACCGAGCGACGATGAAAATGACCTTGATATTGGAATCATGGGCAAGCTCCGCATTTAAATGATTAATATTACTTAAATAAATAAAAGTTTAAAAGTTAATTAATATTGAGACCAATTAAATCTTGTTCAACATAACAAAAATAACTCGAAATAAGCGTCTCATTAATTGCTAATTTAACAAAAAATTCCCAAATATAAAATTAATAGTAAATATATTTTGAATAAATTTTAATTCCTTGATAAAATATAATTTTATTATACAATTTTAGTAGGCAGGAAGTTAATAATTGTACGGAAAGATATCACAATGACGGATGTGAGCGTTTTATTGACAAATGGCCGTTTCAAAATCAGTGTAGAAAAAATAACACAGCGTTACACCGCGGCTTTCCCCGTGTGTCATTATCCGACGGCTTAGAACTGGCCTATTAGGTAGTATCGAAATTTCAAAAATCAATCTATTTCGGACATTTTCATTTATTTTTACCTAAGCTGAGCGATTATATTTGGTAAAAAAAACTTTTGGGTAGTTAGCTTA
>CAYRJN010000171.1:0-8256 GCA_964424545.1 uncultured Calditrichaceae bacterium | reverse complement strand
CGATTACATCGCCTTTGGAGCCGTCAAGCGAAATCCAGTCGCCTTCTTTATAAACATCGTTGCCAACCGTCATCGTTTTGGTTTTGTAATCGATTTTTAAATCGCCGCATCCGGCAACGCAGCAGGTGCCCATTCCTCGAGCGACAACGGCCGCATGCGAAGTCATACCGCCGCGAGCCGTTAAAATACCCTTGGCGACATTCATCCCTCCGATATCTTCCGGCGATGTCTCAATTCTTACCAGCAAGACGTCTTCGCCTTTTGCCGCCCATTCTTCGGCGTCTTCGGCATGAAATACAACACGTCCCGTAGCAGCGCCAGGCGAAGCGGGTAAACCTTTGGCAATCACTTTCTTATCGGCCTTTGGGTCGAACATGGGATGCAAAAGCTGATCTAAGGCTTCCGGTTCAACGCGCAATATTGCCGTATCTTTATCGATCATACCTTCTTTAACCATATCTACGGCAATTTTAACGGCGGCCGCCGCTGTACGTTTTCCCGTTCTCGTCTGCAGCATCCAAAGTTTACCCTGTTCGATAGTAAACTCAATATCCTGCATATCTTTATAATGATCTTCCAACTTCATATATATACTTTCCAGATCGGCATAAGCCTCGGGCATAACTTCCTGTAAGGTTTTATGCGACGGATCGCTCTTTGTAGAGTCGTTGATCGGCTGTGGCGTACGAACGCCGGCAACGACGTCTTCGCCCTGAGCGTTAATTAAATATTCGCCGTAAAATTGTTTGTTACCCGTAGCCGGATCGCGCGTAAACGCAACGCCTGTAGCGCAATCGTCGCCCATATTACCAAAAACCATGGCTTGAACGTTTACAGCCGTTCCCCAATGAGCGGGAATATCATTCAATTTACGATAAGTAATAGCGCGGGGATTATTCCACGAACCGAAAACGGCGCTGATGGCGCCCCATAATTGCTCCCATGGATCGGTGGGAAAATCTTTACCTGTGTTTTTCTTGATAGCCTCTTTAAACAACTCCACCAATTCTTTTAAATCGTCGGCCGTCAATTCGGTATCCAATTTAACACCGCGTTTTTCTTTTACGGAATCGATGATTACTTCAAACGGGTCTTCTTCTTCTTTCGATTCCGGTTTCATTCCGAGAACCACATCGCCGTACATCTGCACGAAACGACGATACGAATCCCAGCCGAAACGCTCCTTGCCGGATTTCTTAATGATTCCTTGTACCGTGGTATCATTTAAACCGAGATTTAAAACGGTGTCCATCATTCCCGGCATAGACGCCGGAGCGCCTGAACGCACGGAAACAAGAAGGGGGTTTTCGGGATCGCCGAATTTTTTGCCCATAATTTTTTCGATATGAGCTACACCTTCTTCCACTTGTTTTTTTACTTCGTCGGAATATTTTCCGCCATTTTCATAAAAAGCGTTGCAAATTTCCGTAGAGATTGTAAAGCCCGCCGGCACGGGAATACCAAGCCCGGACATCTCAGCAAGGTTAGCGCCCTTCCCGCCAAGCAATTCTTTCATTTCGGCTTTACCGTCGGCTTTGCCTGCGCCAAAACGATATACATACTTTTCAGCCATTATCATCCTCCGTTTTCTATAGATTTATTTAACTGCTTTCAAAATCATTTAAGCGACGAATATAAGGTTACCATTCACTTATGTCAAGAAAATCGGACGAAAAATAATTTTGCCCCCCGCTTATTTCTCCGTCGATATTTTAAACGATTTTCAATATAATTTTAAATGGAAAAAGACGGCAAAAAAATGTAACTTAGACTCCCTGCCATGCGTTTTTTAAGGTCGCATTATTTTATACGCTTAAATCCGAACGGCATGAATACTAACGCCCGATTTTACATATCGTTTCATAATATTTTATAATTGCAAAATTATTTGGAACATTGTAACTTTAAGATTGTCTAATAAAAAGAACTTTAATGCTTATGCAGCAACTTATTTTATTAGAACATAGCTTCGCAAAGTGATTAATGAAAAAAGTACGGGTAGAATCGTCAACGTGTCATTTCTTCGAAAGAAGGAATCCGAATGTAGACAATAGCAAGATTTAGATTCCCGACAGAAACCTTCGGGAACGACAAGGAGCAGGAGAATGTAGAAACGACAACAAAAAAGTCCAACATTGTCATTCTCAGATAAATTGGAGAATCTAAAATACGGCCTATGTGAACGATGTATAATTTTAAAATTGAGAATAATACAAAAATAAAAAAATGTCCGAAATAGGTTGCTTTTTGAAATTCCAATACAATCAAAAAACTAAAATTCATAAAAAAAGAGTAAATAATTAGTATGGCCGTTGATTTGGTAACTACGGAAATAACGGATGAAAAACGACGAAATCGCATATTGCTGATTGCCATTGTATTGTCTATTCTATTTCATTTGCTTTTTTTCTGGCTATTACAGCAAGAAGATTTATTTAAATTTAAAACGGCCGCCGAGAAAGCGCAAGAAACGCCCAATGAAATAACCTTCACTTTTCCGGAGAACAAGCCGACACCCAAGGGAAAACCGAGAGAAGTTGTTCAGAACTTGAATGAGAATGAAGTTATACCTAAAAAGAGTAACTTGCTGTCGGAAAGGAATTCGGAAGCCAGAAATCCCGTTAAAAGCGATATAAAAGGCGCCGCGCCAAAAAGCACAGGCAATGTTAATCTTAATAATCTGTCCACCCCAATGATTCGCAAACGCGCCTTTACGCCTGCACGACGATTTAGCAGCAAAGCGTTAACGGGAGAAAGCAGCAGAGAACCTTTGGAAGAGCAGCAACGCGAATCCCAAAGTCAGACGGCTGCCCGATCCGAGGCCTCCATGGGCAGCAATCAAATGATGAATCAACAAAAATTTTCCGTAGAAGAGGTCGGAGCGTTAACATTAAGCACCTATAAGTGGAATTGGGCGCCTTATATAAATGCTCTTAAAAATAAACTCAGTTACGTTTGGGCCGCTCCGGCAGCCTATTACCAATTAGGACTAATTCACGGCTATACCATAATCGCTTTTGAAATCGATAGAGACGGCAATTTAATTAAAATGAAAACGCTTAAACATGTGGGTCATAATTCATTAAGGATATCCAGCGAAGAGGCCATTCGGGCGCTTTTCAAATTTAAGCCTTTACCGGAGGACTTTCCGGATGAAACTTTGACTATTACAGCAAAATTGATATATCCAAACTTAAGAACCGGGAGATAGTTATGCTTGAACTTTTTGAACGCGGCGGAATCATGATGTATCCGTTGTTATTGGCGTCGTTAATCGCTCTGGCTTTCACTATTGAAAGAACATTCGCTTTACGCAAAAGAAAAATACTTGTTCCGGAAATAATTTCCGTTGTAAATAATTTTTCCTCTTTAAAAGATATTGATCTGGCAAAAAATATATGCGTAAAATACAGAGGGCCTTTATCAAATATCATTTTACTTGGCCTGGATAATTATGAATTACCGAAATCCGATATGCATGAACTGCTGGAAAATCAAGGTAGGCAGGAGATCAGAACATTACAAAAGGGACTCGGCGTTCTTGAGACCATCGCATCGATCTCTCCGTTAATGGGTTTGTTGGGTACGGTTCTCGGTATGATTCAGGTCTTTGCCGTTATTCAGGATCAGGGCATCGGACAGACGGCGGCGCTTTCGGGCGGAATTTCTCAAGCCTTAGTAACAACGGTCGTAGGTTTATTCATCGGTATTCCAACCCTAATCGCCTATAACTATTTTTCCGGGCGCGCCGAGAATTTCATTTTGGATATTGAAAAATATGCTAATGTTTTGATACAAAAAATCAATAAAATAAAAGCAGACGGAAAATAATAATGCATTTAACCGATAACAATAAGAAAAAAATAAAACTCGATTTAACATCGCTGATTGACGTTCTGTTTATTTTAATTATATTTTTCACGGTTTCTTCAACTTTTTTGGAACAACCCGGAATCGAGCTCAAACTGCCTAAGGCAAAAAGCTCCAAAGGGCACACTACCCAGCGAATTATCATTTATGTCGATAAAGATAAAAATATCTTTTTAAACGACGACGTGGTTACGCTGAACAATTTGAGTGAAGAAGTGCAAAAATTAGCTGATCTGCAAAAGGATAAAAGCATCGTATTAAAAGCGGACGCGGGCGTTACACATGGCGTGGTTATTCAGATTATGGATATCCTACGTCAGCATGGTATATATAAAATAGTTATCTCTACGGTAAAACCCGGATAATTTATGGGCTCGAGAAAAAAAATATATTTTGCCTTATTAGGCTTAGGTAAACTCGGCAGCGGATTTTACAAACTTTGGCAGGAACGCAGAGAAGATTTTATCGAAAAATCCGGCTATGATATCAGACTAAAAAAAGTATTAATAAAACACAGCGACTTTAAGCGACCTTCATTCGTTGATCCGCAAACGCTCACCGATAACCCTGACGACATTATTGAAGATAAAGAAATTCAAATTGTTATTGACGCCATTGGCGGCATCGAACCAACTTATTCCATTATCCGCAAACTGCTCAATTCCGGCAAACACCTTATTTCGGCCAACCGTATGCTGCTGGCCGCAAAAATGCACGAACTGGCCTCGCTTGCCAATAAAAACAAAGTTTATATTATGCCGGAACCGTCTCTCGGAGGCGGTATTCCAATCATTAATACCCTGCAAAAAGATTTAATTTCAAATAAAATTAAATCCGTAACGGGAATTATGAGCGGAACATCCAATTATATCTTAACGCAAATGACCGAAAAAAATATGTCCTTTGAGGATGTATTAAAAAGTAAAAAGATTCAAAAATTGGGAGAATCGCTTTCCTTTGTGGACTATAAAGGCTCCGACGCCGCCCAAAAAACGTCAATATTGGCCGCCGCCGCTTTCGGAATAAGTATAAACTTCCTTCATCTATACGCCGAAGGGATATCCGCTATATCCCTTGACGATATCAACTATGCTTCCGAATTCGGTTATGAAATTAAATTATTGGCAATAATCAAAGATCATCAGGATAAATTCGAAGTACGGGTACACCCCACGCTTGTGCCTAAAAAGCACCCTTTAAACGCCGTTAAAAGCGAATATAACGCTTATTATATACAAACCGATCTTCTCGGCGAATATATGATACTCGGCAAAGGCGTCGGCATTGAAGCAACAAACAGTCTGATTATTCGTGATTTATTAGGTTTAGCCGAAAAGATTATTTTTTCGGAATTTAATACCAATTATAATCCTGCGCGCAATAAAAAACCGATTCTATCCATACAGGATTTGCAATCTTCCTATTACGTACGCTTTCCCTGTTCCAACAGGCCGGGCGTTTTTGGTAAAATTTCCAGCATTTTCGGTAAATATAACATAAACATTAGTTCCGCCCATGCCGATATAGCCAAAGAGCTACCGCCAAATTCGGCTTATATCCATATTTTTGTAAATAACGCCTTTGAAAAAAATGTTCTACGGGCAATCAAATATATTTCGAAATTAGATTTTATTATCAGCGATATTAAATATTTTCATATTCTGGAATTAGAAAATGAATTATCATAAAAGCGAGGATATAATGCATCGAATAAAATTTAATAATGGTCGAATATTTACTCCGTCAAAAATTGTTTGTGTAGGACTTAATTATGCCGCCCATATCGAAGAGATGTCCAGCAAACTCTCCGAAACGCCGGTTATATTTTTAAAGCCCAACAGCGCTTTGCACAACATCGAAGAAGCGATTCCCATTCCCGTCGACGCCGGAGCCGTTCATCATGAAGTCGAACTTGCCGTTTGTATTGCCGATAAAATTGCGCATATCTCCGAAAACGACGTATATAACCACATTGCGGGATACGGCCTTGCTCTTGACCTTACCCTGCGTGATATGCAAAAAAGCGCTAAAGAGAAGGGACGCCCCTGGGCGGTCGCCAAAGGATTTGACCACTCCTGCCCGATTTCAACATTTGTCACGAAAGACAGCGTTTCGGACGTTAACAACCTAAACATTACGCTGAAACTTAACGCTATACTGCGTCAAAACGGCAGCACTTCTCAAATGATTTTCAAGCTGCCGCAACTGATTGCTTATATCAGCCGCTTCTTTACGTTAGAAGAAGGCGATATAATTTTAACCGGCACACCATCGGGCGTCGGCCCCTTGCAGCCTGGCGATCGCATCCAAGCATCTATAAGCGAAGTAGCCAATATTGAAACAAGCGTTGTTTAATTTACGTCATGCGCGAACTATGATAATATAATCCACCTTAACCAATATAGGTGGACGATAATCAGGTATGTTAATACGGAAATGATAGCGGCGTAACGCATTTTTAACAATAGTCGGCTGTAATCCCTACTCAAGCGGTCAGTAAATATGAATAAGATATTCATAAAAATCACATCCATAATAACAAATAGGAGTAATCCGTATAAAATAAAACCGATATAATAATATTCCCCCCAAAAAACATCAAAGAGGCAATTATGCGTCGGTCTGGCATATATATAACGAATGAAGTGTTCTTTTAACACAATAACGGATAGAACAACGTAAGCAGCGGCGCTAAGCAACAGCCCGATTAAACGTTTATGCACAAGAATTAAACCCAACAGGAATAATCCGCTAAGCGCATAAAATAGGCTTAAAACATGAGATTGCATTATACCCGTGATGGAACGCGGCTGCCTATTTACAAATGATGAAGAGAAAGAGATACTACAACAAGTGGCGATTACATCCGCTTTAATTGAATAAAAATATTGGAATGTCAGAATAAAATCCAGCAATATAAACAGAAGCAGCAAGGGCATCATTTTGTATTTTGTCGGCGTCAACGGATAATAGGGCTCGGATTGATCCAAATAATTAACAAACAGGAAAATTCCGTAAAAAATAAGCGATAACACTTTTGTATATAATAACGGAAAACCGTATGCATTAACGCCAAGCGTGCCCTGAGCACACATAGCGCCTTTGATTAAAGACGGGAGATGACCGTTTACAATTTCGATAAATAATATGAGCAGCAACAGCTGAAAAAAAAGAACATAATGAATAATTACGGAAACCAGATATGTTTTTCTTTCCAGCGCTATTTGCTCCGCGCCGGATTCATTGATATTCCAATGCCTCAATATTTTTATTGAATGCAAGAACGCAACAATAAAAATAATCAGAGAGCTAAGCTGACCTGTCAGTTGAATAATCGTCCAATGATCCGTAATCATCTTATTCCTGTTAATTTGCCGTCTTTCATATTAAATATCCGATCCGTTATCCTGCTCGACATCATAATCGGATCATGACTGGCAATAATAACCGTTTTACCCATCTCTTTTAATTTTTCAAAAATTTCGATTATCTCTATAGATAATCGGCTGTCGAGGTGCGCGGTCGGCTCATCGGCCACCACTATTTCGGGATCGTTTATTAAAGCGCGGGCAATCGCCGCCCGTTGCTTCTCTCCTCCGGATAATGTATCCGCCTTAGAATACAAGCGATGGTCAATGCTCAATTTTTCCGCCATGACTAAGGTCATTCTCTCAATCTCGGAGAAGGAAAGATTTTGGGGAACTAAGGGAAGACAAATATTGTAGAATACGGACATATTGCCGATTAAATTAAACTCCTGAAAAACAGTTCCGATATGACGCTGTCTGAATATTGTCAAATGCTTTTCCGGCCAACGGCTTAGCGTTTCGTTTAAACACATATACGTTCCCGATGTAGGCTTGCTTAAACAACTGATTATCGACAAAAGAGTGGTTTTTCCCGATCCGGATGGCCCTTGCAGGAGAACAATTGAGTTCTTTTCAATGGAAAGCGTTATTTCATCAACGGCTTTCACCTCATTATATTTAGCGAAATTAAATACTTTTGATAGGCGTTCAATTTTTATTATATTGTTATCCATAACAAAATTTAACGGATTTTATCCTATTTCCAAAATCATATTTGCCGATTTATTTGAAACTTTTAGAATTATTAAGCGTCCAATCTATAAATAATTAAAATTCGGAGGAAAATTTATGAAATCATCAAATCCCGCTTTTAATAATAAAGCGCTTCAACAAATGCGCCGAATCGGTGCAACAACAGGCGAAACGATGACCATCCAAGGCGCGATTAACAAATCGTTAATTATGCTTGGCCTCATAGCCGTGACATTTTTTTATACTTGGGATAAATTCATGACTACTTTGAACCCGTCGTCTATAATGCCGCTGTTTTTACTCGGCACAATCGGCGGATTAATTT
>CAYRJN010000170.1:0-8419 GCA_964424545.1 uncultured Calditrichaceae bacterium | reverse complement strand
CTCATTCCGTTATTTTTAACGGCGATAATTTGCCGGGGGGCCTTTATCTATATAAAATCAAATGTAAAAATTACAGTGCGGTAAAGAAGATGCTCTTGATCAAATAACGCATTACAATTACTTGCGTCCAATAAACCTTACGGCATTGAAAAAACGTTTCAACGAATGATTAAGAATAGGGTCTGGCAAATTGGTTGATAAAATAATAGCGGAATTTGAACTTTTTAAAAGCAAAGGCGTATACGGTAAAACAATATTTAACTTTGGTTTTATAGGGTATGTTTTTATTGTTCACTGTTCAAAATTTATTTTCTGTGGTATGAACGCTATTAGTCAGGCATTAAAAACCTTATTTTTCTATCTTTTGCACCGAAACCATTAAAGCGCAACAACTCAAAGGTTCGCGAAGTTATTAATGAAAAAAGTGCGGGTAGAATCGTCAGAGTGTCATTATCCGCTGACTCGAAGAATCTGAATCTTGAATAGGAAGATTAATATTACCGCTTTAAACATGCGATGATGACTGAAATGAAGAATTATCCAATTTAATCATGCAATCTAAAGTGGAGCGTATACAAAAAAATATTTAAAACCTATAAAATACTAAAATGAAGTTTAAAATAATATTAAAAATGTCTGAAATTTGTTATTTTTTTAAATTCCTATACCATTAAATATTTTGAAATTGAAATCTATAAAAATAATCCTTATATCCATATTAGTCGGCGGCGGCAATGCATTTGCGCAATATGCAGAACGTCCTAAGCTCCCTTCTTCCGCTATTATGCTTGGCTGGGATAATGATTTTGTATTCCATACCGATTATTATTACACTAACGGCATGTCTCTGCAATTTTGGAACAACGCTTTACAAAAATCTCCATTAAATTATTTATTGATCCCGAACAATAAAAATCAAACTACCGTTTATGGTATCTCGTTACGTCAGGATATGTTTACGCCGGTTAATAAAACTACCTTTGCGCCACAAATCGGCGACCGCCCCTACTTTTCCTATTGGCTTTTGGGGGAGACGAAACAAAGCTATTACAATGATGAAACGCTGGTAATTACATCATCCATCTATTTCGGTTTATCGGGAGAAAAAGGCGGCGGAGAATGGGTGCAAAACTGGATTCATGATTTATTGCCCAATTCCGGACACGTAAACGGCTGGGCTAATCAAATAACGGGTTCCTTTTGCCTTGACTACCAATTCAATTTGGAAAAACAACTATATCGTTCATCCCATTTTCGCCTTAATGCCTCGGCGGGCGGACTGCTCGGTTTGCCATATACAAATATCGACGGCAAACTCCAATTCTATTTCGGTCGGCTTGGCCATTATCCCAATATATTTTTTACCCTACCCGACAAATCTTTTCAGATATACGGTTTTACCGTAATGAAAGCGAAATGGGTTATATACAACGCTTCTTTACAAGGTCCGCTATTTAATAAACCGCCTTCCGATTTATATCTGAAACCATTGCCTTTTGTTTTCCAAGCAAAATTCGGCATGAACATCCGTTACAAACATTTTACTGCACAAGTGGGCGTTGATTTGATTTCACCCGAATTTTCAGGCGCAAGATGGCATCGATGGGGCGCCTTCCGTTTCTTTTTCATATTTTAGCTCATTCGTTATTGACAACTATCCCCTATTCGATTTATATTCTTCCGTGGTTTTCAATATCTATTTTGGGAAAAATTATGCCCACCGACTTTCACAGCCGAGAAACAAAAATCCTTGAAGAGGCCGGACTTGCGGTCTTGAATGATTTGGGGATTAAGGCAAAAATTAACAATATAAAAAATATCAGCGATCCGGACTATATTTTAGATTCGGGAAGATTTATAGATTTTCAATTCAGCAATAATTTGAACATATACGGCGATATGCGTATTGATACCATATCCGCCTATGAACACAACGGCCGGAAACGCGTTCAACGACAAATAGGTATCCGTCAGGCGGCTCAAAATAGGCCCGGCGTTTCTATGTTTCCTTTTCTTGAACAATTTCTCAACATAAAAAAACGGGGTAAATACTTTGAAAACAAGGACATCCTTGCGGTGCTCTATTTTTTTTACGAAACAAATTTTACAATCGGCCGATTGTTGCAAAAACCAGACAAAATCGTGCTTATCGCCGCTCTTTCAATAAAAAGATATATTAAACATAACTGGAGAGACCTTATTAAAGGAGGCGCTTTAAAATTAAACGATAAATCGAAACTCGGCGACAATTTCGGCTCGGCTTTTATCTGTCTTCCTTTGGAAACAATCATCGATCGTTTTTGTTCCCTTACCATACGGCCTTTTACGCCCTTTTCCGCGCCCATCCCCTTCTATCTTGACAAAAAACTGAACCGCCTCATAATATCCGGTTGATTATATCGATGAAGTTTATTACTTTTTGAGGAAAATAAACTTTTTTATATTAAGCGGAGACACAACCTCATGAGCAAACCCGAACTGATTCAACAAACCTACGAAGCGGCAAAAGAGCGCTACGCCGATATAGGGATCAATGTTGACGATGCCGTTGAACAATTAAAAAATATAAAAATATCCGTCCACTGCTGGCAGGGCGATGATGTAGGCGGTTTTGAGAATCCCGACGGATTGAGCGGCGGTGGCATTCAGGCTACCGGCAACTATCCCGGCAAAGCAAGAACAGCCGACGAACTGCGCGCCGATATGCAAAAAGCGCTAAGCCTGATTCCCGGTAAGCACCGCATCAATCTGCATGCCATTTACGCCGAAACCGGCGAAAAAAAAGTCGAACGCGACGAATTGCGTCCCGAACATTTTGCCAATTGGGTAGACTGGGCAAAGGAACAGGATTTAAAATTAGACTTTAACGGCTCTTTTTTTTCCCATCCTAAAGCGGATGATGGTTTCACGCTGGCTCATCGCGACAAGGGCATCCGCGACTTTTGGATTGAACACGGCAAACGCTGCCGCGAAATTGCCGCTCATTTTGGAAAAACGCTCGGTTCGCCGGCCGTAACCAATGTCTGGATTCCCGACGGCTACAAGGATATCCCCGCCGACCGTAAGACGCCGCGCCTGCTGCTTAAGGACTCTCTCGACAAACTGTTTGCCGACAAAATTGATGAAAAGTACAACTTAGACGCCGTGGAATCCAAACTGTTCGGTATCGGTTCGGAAAGTTACGTGGTCGGTTCGCATGAATTTTATATGGGCTACGCTGTACAGAATAAAAAGCTGCTCTGTCTTGACGCCGGCCATTTCCATCCCACGGAGGTGATATCCGATAAAATTTCTTCCGTTCTGCTCTATCTCGAGCGTATTTTACTGCACGTCAGCCGTGGCGTACGCTGGGACAGCGACCATATCGTCATTCTGAATGACGAACTTCAGGCCATTGCCAGGGAATTGGTTCGCGGCGATTTTATCGAACGCACAGCCATCGGTCTGGATTTCTTCGACGCCAGCGTTAACCGCATTGCCGCCTGGGTTATCGGCGTGCGCAGTATGATAAAAGCCCTGTTGATTGCTTTATTGGAGCCCATCGAGCAGTTGCGAGAATACGAAGCCGGCGGCGATTTCACCTCCCGTCTCGCTTTAATGGAAGAGGTTAAAACCCTGCCCTTCGGCGCCGTGTGGGACTATTATTGCCTGAAAAATGACGTTCCGCAGGGTATGGATTGGATGGACGAAGTGCGCAAGTATGAAAACGAGACGCTTTCCAAACGCTAACTTACTATTTATTAAGGAGTTATATAATTTTTAGAACTATCGTTTTTTTACTCATATTAATAGTATCAACCGCGCAGATATACGCCCAAAACAGTCCGCCGATTCAAATTTATAACGGTAATTGGAGCGCGACCGATGCCTTAGGCCGTAAACTTCCACAGGCAAAAAACACAAATACAATTCGCGAGAATAAATATGTGGGCGTATTCTATTTTTTATGGCACGGCTATCATGAATCGTCCGTGATATACGATATTACAAAAATGATCGCCGCCCATCCGGACAATCCGCAATACGGCCCGCACTACGCCTTTCATTGGTGGGGCGAACCGGAAGCCGGTTATTATCGGACGCTTGACCCTTGGCTGATGCGCAGAAATCTGCAAATGCTGAGCGACGCCGGCGTGGATTTTTTATACATCGACGTGACCAACGGATTTACCTATTTGGAGGAAGTATACCAACTCTGTAATATTTCTCTCTCCATGCGCGAAGAAGGTCTGCAAACGCCTTATATTGTCTTTACAACCCACACCGCCGGCGCCGCCACAATCAATCAATTATACGACAATTTTTATACTAAGACGGAATACCGCGATTTGTGGTTCATCTGGCAGGGCAAGCCCCTGATTCTCGGCGATATTAACGATAATGATCTTTATCCCGAAGCTAAAGATTTTTTTACCTTTCGGTACAGCTGGGCCTGGACGGACGCCAAAAACCAGCCTCATCACTGGCAATGGTTGGATCACACGCCACAGGATTATGGCTGGGATACTGATCCGTCGATTCCCGAACAAATTCCCATTTCCGTAGCGGAGCATCCCTATTCCAATATCGGCGCCAGTTTCCATTCGGGAAGTGAACCGCCGAGAAATAATCTGAAATTGACGGACTACACCGGACAAGGCCTCCATTTTCAGGAACAGTGGCAGCGCGCATTTGATGTGGATCCGCAAGTGGTTATGGTTACCGGCTGGAACGAATGGATCGCACAAAAAATGATCAACGGCCAGGATAATACGCTCAATTCCTTTATCGGCGAACCGCTGGCGAACGGCGACGCCTTTTTTGTGGACGCTTATAATCAGGAGTACAACCGCGATATCGAACCGATGAAAGGCGGGCACAGCGATAACCGTTATTATCAATTGGTCGCCAATATACGCCGTTTCAAAGGAATGCCGGCCGCCCAAATTGTACACGACACATCATCCATTGCTATCGACGGTAATTTTGTCGATTGGGAAAATGTGATTCCCGTATTTAAAGATCCCCGGGGCGATACGTATCATCGCAATTATCCCCGATATGACGAAAAAGAGAATTATATCAATGAAAGCGGGCGGAACGATATTATCGAAAGTCGGGCGGGTTATGATTCGCGGTATATCTATTTTTATGCGCAAACGGCGGCCGATTTAACGGACCATAGCGGCAATAACTGGATGCTGCTTTTCATCAACGGCGACAACGATATGAACAGCGGATGGCAGGGTTATGATTTTTTAATTAATCGACAAATATTATCCGACAGCCTGACTACCGTCTCGGCGTGGCAGGATAGCGATTGGATAACCATTGGCCAAACGCCGTTTCGTTACGCGGTCAACCGTCTGGAACTAAAAATTGAGAGAGCCGTCATAAACGAAACGGACAGCGTTCCGAATTTTTTATTCCACTGGGCCGACAACATCCAAAAATTAAACGATATCAACGAGTTTTTTATTAACGGCGAATCCGCGCCGGACAGAAGATTTGCTTATAACTATATGAGCGCATCGGGGTCAAGCGGCGATATTCCGGCCGAACCGGGAAACCTGATGGCCAAAGCGCTTTCCTATAAACGTATCGCATTAAGCTGGATTGATAACGCCAATAACGAGGACGGCTTCACCATTGAACGTTCGCAAAATCCCGATAGCGGCTGGATTATCATAGACTCGCTTACCCGAAATCAAACTTCATATAGCGATACGACCTTACAGCCCGCTACGCTTTACTATTTCCGCTGCCGAGCCTTCAATCATTCGGGCAGTTCGCCTTATTCAAATGTGGCGTCAGCGACAACGTTTATCAAAAACGCCCCAATTTCACCGGATAGCTTAACGGCGCTTTACGCTGATAAACAAATTCTTTTAAGCTGGCGGGATAACTCCGACAATGAAAGCCATTTTGTAATTGACCGTAAAATAAAAGGAGATAGCGCCTGGAGCGTCATCGCGGAAACGGGCATGAATATTACAAACTGGGCGGATAGAAGCATTGCCTCATACACAACCTATTATTATCGCGTTGCCGCGAAAAATTCAGTCGGTTTATCAGCCTTTAGCGATTCCATTGAGGTCAGCCTCGATAAGATCGGTAATACATGGGATTTTGATAACGATACCGAAGGCTGGAGCAATGCTTCGCTGCATATATCGGGATTCGCCTGGAACAACGGCGGCACAATCGGCGGAACCATTACCGGTCCCGACCCCTATATTGTTTCTCAAAACGACCTGGGTATTAATATCAACGATAAAAATTATCTGATTATACGCATGAAAAACGCTTCACCGGCATCAACGGCGCAGGTTTATTTTACGACTACGACAAACCCCAACTTCAGTGAAGCGCAGCATTTGGACTTTTCCATTGAGCCTAACGACGACTCTTTTATGGATTATACAATCGATATGACCGCCGCCTCGTATTGGAACGGAACCTTAAAGCAGCTGCGCGTCGATCCCGCCAAAGACGTAAATAATGGCTCCTTTGAAATAGATTTCATCAATATTTTGGAAAATCCGAGCGCCGTTGAGGATGAAAATAACATAATCACGCCGGCTATTTTCGCTTTAAAGCAAAACTACCCCAATCCCTTCAACCCGTCGACAATTATTGAATATCAGGTAGTTAAATCGGGAATGGTAAATTTGAGCGTATATAATATAAGAGGACAAAAGGTAAAAATGTTGATCGCTAAAAAACAGAATGCGGGTATTTTTCGGATTAAGTTTAACGCCGAGAATCTTTCAAGCGGGATTTATATTTACACTTTACGCGCCCCATCGGGAAAAATAAGCAAAAAAATGCTGTTGCTGCGCTAAAGAACGACGCCGACGCCTGAGACGTGATTTGCGGGCACGGCGTCTTAATCACGCTGATTATGCAGGGTAACTGTATTAAAAAAAATTTGCCACAGATTAACACAAATTTTCACAGATTAAAGATGAATATAACTTTTTAAAAAGCACGAAGGATTTAATCTGAAATTCTTTCTTCGTAGTCTTCTGCTTGCCCGTATCAGACGCGGTGTTCTTCGAGTATATTTTTATTGTTCTAAAGAGTAATAATCATAATCAAGCTAATAATGAATGCTTATCAGTTTTCTAACTGGAAAACGAGGAATCGCCTGAAATAGGCCGTTTTTTTTGAAATCCCTATACAAAAAAATAAGCGCTAATTTTATCCGCGACCTCTTCGGCTTCCATGCCGTCTCTCTCTATGATTAAGTCGGCCTGTTCATAAATAGTCTCGCGTTCAGCCAATAAAGAGCGGATTTTTTCCAATATTTTTTCTTTTGTATTTTGGGCATCGTCAATCCGCAGAAGCGGACGGTGTGTTTTATGTTTAACCCGATCGTAAATCGCTTGCGGCGAACTTTTTAAATAGACAATATATCCCGTCTCGCGCATAATTTTGCGATTTTCTTCCTGCAGAACCGCGCCGCCGCCCAAAGCGATAATCAAAGCGCTGTCTTTATGCGCTAACTCTTTGACGGTTTCTCTTTCCAAATTACGAAAAGTATTTTCCCCGTCCTCTTCAAAAATACGGCTGATTGTTTTTCCCGCTTTTTGCTCGATTACATGGTCACTGTCATAAAACGAGACGCCTGTTTTATCCCGTAACGCGCGGCCGATACGGCTCTTCCCCGCTCCCATAAATCCGCTGAGGAATATTCTTATTTTTTTATCTTTCACCATCTTGTGTCCTTAAGAACATAGTTTTACAAATTGATTAATGTTGAATTACACAAATAGAAAAATAGATTAAAACCGTCCTCTTATGCCATCCCGATAAATACGGGATGTTCCATTGGCATAAGGGGAGATTTATTTTTTCTTTTTTGCAAAATAGATGGAATAAGCGTAAACTTTGAAATTCCTATACTATAAAATACTAATCTTTTCCTTCGCGCTCTTCAGCCTGTCCGCCTACGGCGCGATGCTCTTCGTGGTAAAATTTGCATCTTCTTTTCCCATAATCACGAATAGAAACTTAGAAATCCGCATCGCCTAAAATTTTTTTCAAAAAAGATTTACGATGTATAGGTGACGGGCCGTATTTTAAAATTAATTCCCGATGTCTTTTTGTGCCGTATCCCTTATGTCTGTCAAATTCATATGCAGGATACCGCACGGTAAACTGTCTCATCAGATCATCGCGATAAACTTTAGCCAAAATCGATGCCGCCGCAACGGAAGCCGATTTACCGTCTCCTTTTATAATAGCCTCACCGTTTAACATTTCATTTCCGTCCGCAATTCGAAAACGCGGGAAATCCCTACCGTCAATCAACAGATAATCCGGCGTTACCTTCAACTTTGCCACGGCCAGCCCCATAGCCTTAAAGGTCGCCTGTAGAATATTTACTTTATCGATTTCAGGCGCATCCACGCGTCCAATTCCATAGGAAAGGGCT
>CAYRJN010000169.1:0-8419 GCA_964424545.1 uncultured Calditrichaceae bacterium | reverse complement strand
ATACGGGCAACTTAATTTTGTATCTATAATTGATAAATAATTTAACTAAATATTTTAATGCGAAGGGTCTGAATATTTTTTTTCTCCGGCTTCGATGCGAACATTAAGTTTGTTTTATAAGGGCGGCAAAGGAAAAGTTGCACAGTCGGTAAAAGCACAAGGAGGATTATGTGCTTCAGTAAATTCAATATAGGTAATCCCGTTGGTTTCTATACTATCGACTTCGAGAAAGCGACCGGTTTCCCCGCCGCTTGTTTCATCGCTGAATATAAGAAATAATTGTTTATCGGATTTTTTACCAAGTAGATCCAATTTAAATTTTTTCCCGTCAATTTTATATAAGAAACAATCTGGCCGCTATTCATCACGGAGATACTCGATAAAATTTTATTATAAACGGAGTCATATTTCAATACAACAACGCCAATTTTTTTGGGAAAATTTTTACCGGGAAAAACAATTTTATTATTCTGCGAACCGTCAAAACAGTTTTGCCCTCTTCAAGATAAAAAATATCGCTTAAACTTAACCATCCATTAAAGCGTATTAAAATAAATGCTTGAATGCTTAATACCTTCAACTGCCTTTTTAAGATTAAGCATGTTTATTGTTTTTAATTTGCTTTATTGACAAGTATTCTTAAAGCGCATTTATTTGTAACACAAAAGCCATTTTTAATATCTTCTTCCGTAAATTTGGCCATTAAAATCTCTTTCGCTACAGTGCGCGAATAATCATATATTATATAAATTGAACTGTCCTGAGCCTGGACGCCGTCCGGGTAGGAAACCTCCTTCCGTTCGTCGAGCAATAAACCTCCGTACCAACTTTGTCCGTCATCGTCGGATAAAAAAGCCGTCAATTTTTCTCTGTCGGTTTTTTCATTTACGGCCCCATGTTTAACAAGAAGCAATTTGCCGGAAAGCAGCCTTCTGATAAAAAAACGGGCAACGGTATGCCGTATCGCAGACGGCCTTAACGGACTCCATGTATTGCCTCTATCCATAGAAACGCTTTGGCCGATTCCATATTTTGTCCTAACAAGCATCCATAATGATCCGTTATTGCGTTCGACAATAATATGTTCGTCGTAATCCCTATCCTCTTTTGGAATATTACACGTTCCTCGTATCGTCCATGTTCGGCCGCTGTCAACGGATACGACCATTTTGGCGCTATTGTCCGTATTTCGCCATGTGGAAACCGGCAAAACCCATTCTCCCGATGTAAGAACTATCGGTTTACACATCATAATACCGTTGGTAAGACGTCGCGGCATAGACCATTGCGGTGCTTCAACATCAGGATTTTCGCTTGTCATTGCCCACACGCCGGAAATAGAACCGTCATGACCAATTGTTTGCGCCCAAAAAACCCATAAGCGTCCAAGCGGATCTATCCAAAGTTCGGGATCAAAGGCGCGCAAAGGGCCGTCTTTATCCGGATCGATCACTACCGTTTCTTTTGACCAGCTTTTACCGTCATTTTCGCTGGTTACAAGTAAAACGTAATTATATTGATCCTCACCCTTGCCTTTTCCGCCGTACCAAACAGCCCAAAGTCTGCCTGCCGGACTGCGTTCGATACTGGGAATACCTTGAAAATTTCTATAGGAAGCGCTGTATTCGATTCCGGGGTTTAAGATTATTTGTGGAGGAGCGGACATATCCGGTATATTTTTGGAACAGGAGATTATGAATATAAAAATGGAAGCAGGTATAAAAAGAAAATATTGTTTTAACATAAAAAAATGCTTTCATTTTTAAATAAAAAAGATATTTATCTTAGTTTTTAACAAATTCTTGGCAGCTGCTCGCCGAGGGACACATCAATTACACGGTCAACGCCGAGACGGTTTTGCATTATCACCATACCCTTATGCTCTTCGGTTACTTCGCCAATAATACGAGCGTCTTTCCCGAATTCATTTTGCTTCATTTTACCCAAAATTTTTTCAGCGGCATCGGCGGAAACAACAGCCGTCAATTTACCTTCGTTGGCTACATATAAAGGATCGATTCCTAAAATCTCACAAGCGCTGCTTACTTCTTCACGAATAGGAATTTCATTTTCATAAATATGAATACCGGCCTTTGAACTTTTGGCAAGCTCATTCAAAGTAGTGGCAAGCCCACCGCGCGTAGGATCGCGCATGGCTCTGATATCTTTGGAAACATGGAGCATGTCGTCGACGAGATGATTAAGCGAAGCTGTATCGCTCAATATTTGCGAACGAAATGATAAACCTTCGCGTACTGTCATAACAGCCATACCGTGATCGGCGATGGTCCCCGATAGAATAATTTTATCGCCGGGACGCAGATTGGCGGCGCTGATATTTACGCCACTGGAAATGGCGCCGATACCGCTGGTATTTATGAACAACTTATCACAGGCCCCTTTATTAACAACCTTGGTATCGCCCGTAACAATTTGCACTCCGGCTTTATCGGCGGCGTTGCGCATGGAAAGCGCAATGGTATGAAGCGTTTCAATTTCCAATCCTTCTTCAATAATAAATCCTACGCTGAGATAAAGAGGTTTGGCGCCGCTCATGGCGATATCGTTTACCGTGCCGTTAACGGCCAGCTCGCCGATATCACCGCCAGGGAATACGATAGGATTAACTACAAAAGAATCGGTGGTGAAAGCAAGGCGTCCTTCGGATACGTTTAATGTAGCCTGATCCTCAAGTCGATTAAGCGTTTCATTGGAAAAACATGGCAGAAAGATTTTATCAATAAGTTCTGCAGATAGACGTCCGCCGGCGCCGTGGGCAAGTTGAACGGATTTATAATCCATTTTTGGCAAAGGACAGGAAAAACCTTCCGAAATATTTATCATAGTGAACCCCGTTGTTTCGGTTTATTAAAACATCGTTTAATGTGTAAAAAGTCCAAATTTAAGAACATGGTTTCGCAAAGTGATTAATGAAAAAAGTACGGGTGGAATCGTCAACGTGTCATTCCTTAAGAAATAAGCTTGTTTATTTTTTTAATGCGTCGGAAAAGCGTTGATAGCGATAATATGCCGCACAGGCGCCTTCTTCGGAAACCATAGTGGCCCCAAGCGGATGCTGCGGCGTGCACTTTTTCCCAAAAGCCGGACATTGCGGCGGTTTTTTTAAACCCTGTAAAATAAGCCCGCTAATGCATTCCTGCGGTTCTTCCGTTTTAATTGCGCCGACGTTAAATCTTTTGGCAGCATCAAAAGAAGCGTATTTCTTATTTATGCGCATACCCGATTTCGGAATCTGCCCGATACCGCGCCATTTACGATCGCAAATTTCGTATACTTCGTTTATAATTTTTTGAGCGGGAATATTGCCTTCCGCCTTAACGGCGCGCGCGTATTGATTATCAATTTTGTATTCTCCTTCTTCAAGCTGTTTAACGACCGACAAAATTCCCTGTAAAATATCGACGGGCTCAAAACCGGTCGGTGTAATGGGAACTCTAAATTTTTCGGCGATAGGAATATATTCGTTATATCCCATAACCGTGCAAACATGTCCGGCGGCAAGATAAGCCTGTACGCGGTTATCGGGAGAAGAAAGCAGCGTTTCCATAGCGGGAGGCACCAAAACATGACTTACCAGCTCGCTAAAATTATTTAACTCTTCTTTTGCCGCCTGAAAAACAGCCATAGCGTTACCCGGTGCGGTGGTTTCAAAACCTACGGCAAAAAACACCACCTCTTTTTGAGGATTTTCCCGCGCTATTTTAAGCGCTTCCAAAGGAGAATACACCATTCGAACGTCGCCGCCTTCGGATTTTATCTGAAAAAGATCTTTATCCGTACCAGGTACGCGCAGCATATCGCCGAAAGAAGTAAAAATAACATCCGGAAGTTGAGCGATAGCGACAGCCTGATCAATCATTTCCAAGGGCGTAACGCAAACAGGGCAACCCGGTCCGTGAACCAATTCTATCTCCTCAGGTAATAGTTGATCAATGCCGTTTTTAATAATAGAATGCGTTTGACCGCCGCATATTTCCATAATTACCCAGGGTTTTGTAACAACCTTACGGATTTGATCCAGTAAACTTTTGGCAATTTCCGGATTGCGGTATTCATCAAGATATTTCAAAGGTACTCCGTTTTTATGAATTAGCTGCTTTTATCTGCCTTATTTTTACCGGACAACGGTTCATTTTCAATCGTAAATCCCTGTTCACGAGCTTTTTCAAGGGCATCATCCCAGGCTTCAAATGATTTTTGAGCTTCTTCTTCATCAAGAACAGAGATGGCAAATCCGGCGTGAACTATTACATATTGCCCGAGTTCGATTTCGGGAACATACTCAAGGCAAACGGAATTAACCGTTCCGCTGTAATCAATATCGCCCATTTTAAGGCCGCCGTCTTCATATATTTTAATTACCTTTCCAGGTACGGCAAGACACATATAAATTCTCCCAAATTAATAAATTATTAATGATGTTAATACCATTATTTTTTGGATTTCCGATTACTTTCTTACAGCATCCGCTTATCAAATTGTACTTCTTGTAACTCTTTTTTTATCAATGCTTGTGCGATTACGGCTTGTCCGAGAGAAATACCTCCGTCATTGGCAGGAATAAGTTTGTTACTGTAAACATTCAATCCTTGTTTTTCAAGCGAACGGGTTATTCCTTCCAATAAAATTTCATTTTGAAAAACGCCGCCGCTTAATACAATATCTTTAATTTGATTTTGCTTACTGCAATTTAGGGCGATTTGGGTGAATAAATCAATAATTGTTTTATGAAATTTTGCAGCAACCGTTGAAAATGCAGTTCCCTTTAGTAAATCTGTCGTTATCGATTGAATTATCGGTTTAACTGAAATAGACGGCGTGCTGTCCGAGAATTCATAGCCTTTTACAGGTATATTCTTAACAGCTTGCATCATTTCTATAGCAGCCTGTCCTTCATATAAAATTTTTTCCCTGCCGCCGCTCATGGCCGCAACGGCATCAAATAATCGTCCACAGCTGCTCGTTAGCGGGCTGTTAACGCGTTTTCGAATCATACCTATAATCATTTCTACGGGATGATTTTGTAAAAAGGGTAAGGCCGGCAGCTTATCGCCGAAAGTATGAAATAAATAGCTGACGGAGATTTTCCACGGCTCTTTTACGGCGGAATCCCCTCCGGGCAACGGTAAAGTTTCGAGATAGGCACAGCGCTTTAATTGTGTAAGATTTCCGACTAATATTTCACCGCCCCAGATTGTGCCGTCATATCCGAAACCGGTACCATCGAGAATAATGCCGATGACCGGTCCTTCTAACCTCCATTCGGCCATAACCGAAGCAAGGTGGGCGTGATGATGCTGCACTTCAAAAAGGAGCTCTTTTTGTTCCCTTGCCCAGCGCGCCGAGAAATAATCGGGATGTCGATCGCAGACAACGGCTTGCGGATGAACATCAAGAATAGTTTTAAAATGCTTAATAGTAGATTTAAAAAAATCATTGGCGAGCAGATTTTGTAAATCGCCAATATGTTGACTGATAAAGGCCTGATTTTTTTTTACATAACAGATGGTATTTTTAAGCTCTGCGCCAACGGCAAGTAAATCGGGTGATGATTTTTTAAGAAATATCGGCTTTGGTACAAATCCACGACTGCGCCGCATAAAAGATGCATGACCGCCGTTAAAAAATACAACGGAATCATCGGCACGGATTAAAATATCACGGTTATGCAGCAAAAAGCCGTCGGCAATTGCTGATAAACGTTTACGAGCGTCGCTGTTATCAATAACAATCGGTTCTTCCGATAGGTTAGCGCTTGTCATGACCAAGGCATTCAATTTTGCAGATATTTTATTTAGATAATAAAAGAGAAGATAATGCAACGGCGTATAGGGTAGCATAAGACCGAAACGTTTATTTGCCGGAGCAACTGCTTCGGCAATGGGTGCGGTAATGTTGCGTTTCAATAGAACAATGGGCCGCTCTCTACTTTGCAATAAAGATTCTTCATTGTTATTAAGAAAAGCGATTTGTTTTACGGTTTGTATATTTTCAACCATAATAGCAAGCGGTTTAGCTTCTCGATTTTTTCGTTGACGTAACCGTATAACCGCCTGATTATCAAGAGCGTTTACAGCAAGATGAAATCCGCCCAACCCTTTTATGGCGACAATTTTACCTTCGCTCAACAACTCAACCGATTTAATTATTGCCTTATTATCGGGAATAATATTACCTATTGAAGTAGATTCAAAAAAGACGCGCGGCCCGCATTCGGCGCAAGCGTTAGGTTGAGCGTGAAAACGTCTGTTTCTCGAGTCGTCATACTCTTTTTGGCATTTTGGGCACATTTTAAAGGACGCCATAGTAGTAAATGGACGATCATAGGGAATTTTACGAATAATTGTGAAACGAGGTCCGCAGTTGGTGCAATTGATAAAAGGATAAAGATAGCGGCGGTTGTGGGTATCAAACAACTCCCTCAGGCAGTCGTCGCAGATTGACGTATCGGGAGAAATTAAGGTTTGATTATATTGCCGATCATTGGATTTAACAATTTTAAAATTTTTGTCATTTATCGGGTTTATTTTTACGCTATGAATTTCAATAATTTCAGCAAGAGGCGGCGCTTCGTTTTTTAATTTATGTAAAAATGTATCAATATCAAGTTGCAAGCCTTCTATCTCTATTTCCACGCCGGCGCTGTTGTTGGCAATAAAACCGTTCAAATTTAGACTTTGAGCCAAATTAAATACAAAAGGACGGAAACCAACACCTTGAACGATGCCGTTGACTAATATTCTTAATCTTTTTTGCCGATTTAATAATTTTTTCAGTTAATGTTCTCCCAAACGCCGAGGTAATTAAAATTGTTCTTTTAACCATCGAAGCCATTGTTCAAAGCCTTCACCGGTTTTAGCGGAAAGAGTGAAAAACTTTAAGCCTGGATTTACTTTTAAGGCAAAGTTTTTACAGCGATCAACGTCGAAATCCACATAGGGTAGAAGATCGATTTTGTTTATAATGCAAATATCGGACATTTCGAACATGGTTGGATATTTAATAGGTTTATCGTCTCCTTCGGTAACGCTGATGATAACTACCTTACCGGCCTCGCCGAGATCAAAAAGCGCAGGACAAACCAGATTGCCGACATTTTCTATCATTAAAAGCGTACGTTCGCTCAAATTCAGTTTTTTAACGGCCTGATTGATCATATTAGCGTCGAGATGACATCCGTTGCCGGTGTTGACCTGAATAACCGGCGTATTTAATGCATCGATTCTATCGGCGTCCTGAAAAGTTTGCTGATCCCCTTCAATTACGGCAATGGATATATTATTTTTCAACTCGGATATGGTTTTTTCCAATAAGCTTGTTTTTCCCGATCCGGGAGAACTGACCAGATTTAATGCGATGATATTTTTAGCGTCAAAATAACCGCGATTTCTTTCGGCCAGCATGTTGTTTTTTTGCATTACGTCCAATTCAACAGCAATTTCTCGACCATGTGTATGGGCGTGTTCATGGGCATGATCGTGTGTGTGATCGTGATCGTGTGCGTGTGGATGAGGGTGTAAATGATGGTGATGATCAGTAATTTCCCCGGGTTTTAAAATCGTTACGACATCGTCGGGTTGGCCGCAGCCGCAGGTGTCACACATATTTATCTCCTTAAATTATGAATTGTAAATAACTTGGCGCTATTTTTTGAATTAGATAATCATATAGTAGCGAATGAAATCATTGTTATATTTTGAGATATGTAAAAATCGGTTAAAGTCAATAAACCTCAATATTCTGATAAATATTAAAATTACATGTTATCGATCCGCCTGGTAAAAAATTCATATATAAAGCGCCGGTAGTTTGAGCTTGCAAAATAATTCTATGGCTGTACAATACACTTGACTGCCTTTCAACATATGTGATATACTTTTTATTAACTTTAAATTTACCGACATAAGGATAACGAATAATCGTTTTATATTGCCCATCGCTAGCAAATCCAACCGATTTTTTATAATATTGAATAAAAAGATATTGTGGATATCTATAATCTATTTCGGACCATTGAACTAATAAATCGGTATTTCTTTGCTGTCTTATGGGTACTTCCATTTGATTCAAATCTACTTTGGGTATTTCAACCCAAGCTTCATAATGAGTAAAGAGATATTTATTGTATTATTTCATTATTTGAACCATATTTCATAAAATTCCTTAATTAATCAACGTTTATGGATTTGATTTGTAAGTCCCTTCCGCCGCTTACCATTAAAACAATATTGTCACATTTTGGACAGGAAGGGACATGCGACGAGGTACTAAATTTATATCCGCAGGTATCGCAAACGGCTGTCGCAGGAATAATATTTAATTCCAAATGAGAGTCCTCTGCCATAGTGCCTTTACAGGCCGGTTTATAACAAAATAACAAAGATTCCGGTTCAATGCC
>CAYRJN010000168.1:0-8437 GCA_964424545.1 uncultured Calditrichaceae bacterium | reverse complement strand
GAACTTGTCAAGGTACAAAGTTAAGAAAGTACCATTTTAGCTGAAGCAATACATTCTCAATCCGCGCCTGATTTTCGAGCATTTCCCGCTGCATGGGTTCCCATTTAGCCTCTAAATCCTTGCGCATATCGCCCCAGCGCTGAGCGGCAAGCGTGTGCACATTCATCACCGAGCCGTCCACGCTCGCATTTTTAGCGACGGTCACTACGGTGCAGGCATCGTTAATCAAGTTATCCTGAGCATAAAGACGAATAATCAAAATCAACGAAACGAATAGCGCAATCCTTTTTTGTTTATTTTTATATAACGTTACACCTTTAAAAATATCTTTTTCTTGTATAGGAACCTAAGCAAAGCGAGCAGCAATAAAAAGGCCGTAAAATGATGAAAAAAGCGCGCCCAGTCTTCCCCCACCCACAAAGCGAAATTACCGCCCACAAAACGATCGGCCAAATCGCCGAAACTCAAAATGTTACGTCCCATATAGGCCGTAATGGCATTGGCGCCAATCCAGATTAGGGGCATTATCCCCCAGCGGACTTTCCAAACATCAAAAATCTGATAAAAAAGACCAACTAAAATAAAACTGTATCCGCCGCTGACCAATACATAGCTGGACGTCCATATTTTTTTTATAACAGGAAACTGCAATCCCCAAAGAAAACCCATAATCACAAAAGCGGCGCCGCCTCCGATTAAATAAAGAACTTTCTTCTGATCGTTCAACGTTTTTTCAAGAATGATTTTGGAAGCGAATATGCCCATCAATGCATTGACCACCGCCGGCAAAGTGCTTAAAATACCTTCGGGATCATAATGACCGTAATATAAACGGCCCGGCAAGAACTTCTCGTCTATATAGGCCGCCCAATTGGCCGCCTCCCCGAAAGACGGATGCCCCAAACCGGGAACGGGCACAAAGCTAAACAATGCCCAATAGCCGATCAAAATATCGGCCGCCGTAATAATCAACCCTTTCAAATCAAGATTAAGGTATAAAATTCCGGCGATAAAATAGGTTAAAGCGATACGTTGCAAAACGCCGAGTAGACGGATTTCAGGCCATAAATTACTCATACCACCGTAATAAATAACGCCGAAAAGATAAAGCAAGATAAGACGGCGTACCAAGCGCTTGTACACCGCTTTTTTACCCTCTTTCTCAATTAGGCGACCAAATGAAAAAACAATGGACATGCCCATAATAAAAACAAACAGCGGAAAAATAAGATCGTAAAAGCCGAATCCTTCCCAATGCCCATGCGATAGCTGTCTATGAAAAAATTCATACACTACCGAAGGAAAAAGAGCGGCGATGGCCAACACAAATCCCTTACCGCCGATTAACCAAAACATATCAAAACCGCGCAATACATCAACGGATATGATACGACCCTTTACAATTTCAGCATCCTTTGCCATTTTTACATCTCCTTTCAGATTTTATTTAAACAAAATTATAAAATTAACCAACATAACGGAAACGACCCATCTCTCCTGCGACACGTAATTATTCATTCTTTATCTTTTCGATCCTCCACCTCAACCTGTAAATCCACAAACTCAACTTCATAGCTGTTCATATTATCGCTACCTGCGGCCAAACCGAGATGCACCGCAGGTTTAATCCCCGGAATATTATTTGTATGACGACTTATTACCCAACTTTTACCATCATAACTGATATAGCCGGAAAAACTGTCGCCATGACGCACCAGTTTCAACCAAACGGGAAATTGCACGTCTGCTTTTATATTTTCACTGCTGGCCGTATGGGTGCAGCCGTTACCAAATTCGTCCCAGTTCATCCCCGCACGTCACGGCGTGGAAAAAAGCAAAACGGAACCCAGACTTCCTTTGCCGTTATCATAACTTTGCGTAATATCGTTACGCACAAAAAGTCCCGTGCGGAACCATTCCGTTGTATTAGGCCCGAATCTTTTTATTTTTACGATTGCCGTAAAATTACCTTTTATAGGTTTCTTAATATAGATCGTCGAATACGCATCCTCGCCATGAAAAAAATCGGTGCCGGCCGTTCTAATTTTAAAATAGTTTTTCTTCTTATCATAAGTCAATTTACAGGGTTTAGCTCGCGGAGCGCAATACTCCGCAAATTGAATTTTGCTTATTTCCAACGGATGATGTTTATAAACGGTTAGATTTCTTTGTCCGCTATTACCGACGGCCAGTCGATATTCTCCGGCGTTCGGTTTAAGTATAAATTCAACTCTTTTTTGTGAGCGCCCGCCTAAGAAAATTTGTTTTTCCATGATTTTTTTATCATTTAATAACAGCGGAACTTTAATATCCCTATCTCTATTTTCATTATTAATAATAACAGCCTGCACCTTTAGTCTCTCGCCAAGAGGCAAAATCGAAGATGACATATAGAGAGAATCAACAAAAATTTTACTTTTTTTACCGCCAACATTAATCCTCATATAAGGAAGCCCGCCAAAAGCGACTGCATGCTCGCCGGGCCTTGAAAAGCGCTGCGTAAAAGAAGCGACTCTTTTATTATTGTGAATAACGGGAAATTCCAATCGTTGAACGATTTTACCGTCTACATAGCAATCTATATTCCCCAACCCGCTCGCTCCGGAATTGAATACTTCCACGGAAATTTTTATTTGATCGCCGGTTGTAAAACCATGCGTGTTATTGGAAGATAAATTTTCAATTTTCATTGCAGACAGTTCAAAATGCGGTAGTCCGTCAATAATGTTTTCGGGAGCATTCTTTGGCGCTTTTATCCAATAGTTATCACGGTATTCGTTATCCAAGAGATTGCAGGCGCAGAGTTTCATCTCTCCCTGCTGCAAATTATAATAAATATTCTTTTCCGTTACCCAGCCGGACGACATATTATCAAACCAAAAAGCCACGTTGTTATTAAAAAACCCTTTTTGGACGTCATGAATCAAATTATAACGAACATAGGAATTTGTCGTCATGCCCGCCGTGGTTATGGCTCCCGAATCATCGGCTTTAGTCTGGGCATGATGTACATGATTATATTCAACGGCGTAGCCTGCATCAACGGATTCTTCGATATTGTTCCATCCGCCTACATAGATAGAATAACGTCCGAGATTATGGCTGACTTCATTATGACTTATGGTGATAAAAAGACAATTAGCGGCATTAAGACTGGTGCCTCCGCAGCTATCGATTTGATTATAAGACACGGTAGTCTTCATCAACAAATCCACCCAAGTATGTTTACAGGGTTCTTTTTCATAATTGATATTGCTGTTTACATATTGCGTATTTGAATCGTTCGATAAAAATTTAGGATAATTTACGCCTCTTATATCGATGCCGCCTTTTACTGCATATTTTATCTTATTGCCGAGTATGCGCGTTTGATAACAACCTCTTTTAATTTTTATCCCCTTCCCCCCCACAGCGCGAATATCGCAATCCACTACCTCACAATCGCGGGCATATTCCATTGCTATTGCTTCTCCCCCGTCGTCGACCGCAGCAATATGTAATCCGTAAAAACGAAGGTTTCGCACCGGATTTGTGCGCGTTCCTTTTATGTCAATAATTTTTGATAGTATCGGCGCGACAATGGCGAGATCGGAACTTTTTGATAGAGATTCGGGTGGCATAAAAAAGAGTTCTTTCTTCTTTTCATCAAAATACCATTCGCCCGGATTGTCTAATAGAGCTTTAATATTCTCCACATAATAACGCGGTGAAACGACCAAAATACCTTTTTGCGGTTTGGCAAGATAAGCCGTTTTACTTTTTTCATCTACTTTAACAATGGAATTTATACCGGTGTGCCAGCGCAACAGCATAATGATTCTGCTTTTATCGATTCCCGGCCAATTTTTCAAATCATCATTATTATATTTAAAATATTCAGCGGAAGCAGAAGGCTCGGCAACCGTAAAATATCCTTTGTTCGGTGTTCTGGCCAGGGTTTGAAAACGGCCGTTGGCGTACAGCTTGTTTACGCTATTTAAATTAAGATGTGTCGTCCACACTTTATTATTCTTATTCCACTTTTTAATAAGTTTTCCACCAAGAAGGATAGGCTTTTCTCCGGGATAAGCAGCATAGGTCACATAATGATCTTTAAGTTTATGAAACTCGAAAGCGCCGGAAGGCAAACCCGTTTCCACTCGTTCCTCCCCGTCTTCGAACGTTAAAATCAAGGTTTCATCTAACTGATAATAACCGCCGCGTAATAAAACGAGAATATCCTTACCCGAGCCGAATTTATACGGCGAAGGTATAAAGCGTTTATCAATGGGTTTTTCCTTATTTTTGTATATTTTCTTTTTCAATGCGCGTACGGCTTTTTTAGCGCGGGCAAGGGTAGCAAAGGGACCGTCCGTCTTATTTTGATTTGCTTCCGGAAGCGTACCAGACCATTTATCATTCCCCTTTGGTGAAACATAAAAATCCGCTTTTTTCCCTTCAACATTAAAGCGATGCCATTTTTCACCACGTAATAGTTTCCCGTCACTATAAAGAGACCCATGTAATAAAAAAATTACGGTTATGCTGAATAAAATTTTAAAATTTCGCTTCATTAATCCCTCAAATCTATATATTGGATTTAAATGTTTTCATTATTACCGATTAATTTATTATTCGTGAATTCGCAGTTTTTTAGTTCTTTTTTGTAATATCTTAGTGGAGTGGATATTTGGGTGAATTGACCGGGATAATTCAACATCAACGCAGTCGATGTACTCCAAAACAGTATTACAGCTTAAGTCACTGAGGGATTACTTTTATTTCACCCCCGAATTTCCACTTTTTCAATATTCGAATTTTCGGTATTATTTATTTCAGCGCCATTCGATCAGCGCTGAATTTAAAGCTTGCTCTACTCTGCGGCGCGGCTTATGGAAATAGATTAATCCATGCCCCGGAAGCATGATATCCGTATCGATTTTAGAAAAACGTTTCAACGATTCCATATAAACCTGCTTATTAAAATCAATGGAACCATCCCAGCCGAAATCGCCCACCAACAGCGTACCGATTACATCGCCGCTTATTACAATACGCTTTCCTTCATGCTGAAACAAATAAACGGTGCAGCCCATCGTATGTCCCGGCAAATGCATTACTTCAAAGTGATATCCGGATACCTCTATTTTCTCCCTATCGGCAACAATGCGATCCACCGTAACAGGCTGAAATATTTTATGATAAAGATAACCGCAGCAGCGATCATCCCCCTTGGCAACGGCGTCCGCGGTTTCTTCAATGGAAATAAGTTCAACGCCTCTTTTCTTTAACAAATGCGCGCCGCCGGCATGATCATAATGAGCATGAGTTAAAAAACAGTAATGGATATCATCCGGATTCAAATCCCAATAGTTCATATTGTCAAATATTTGCTCCATGGTATCACCGCTTCCACAGTCAAAAAGAATTAATCCCTCATCCGTTTTAAGAACATAAGTATTGCAGTCATTGAACCCTGCGTCCTCTCCCGCCCAGGTGATGCCGTTAATATCTCCGCCAACCTGATATAAATTTTTCAATATTTGCATATTTTATCTCTTTTTTATTAATATTTGGAATTTGTCCAAATTAGGTGAATGCTATTCATCATCAGGATCTTCATCTTTTCCGGCATATTGAGCCGGATATTCCTTATCCTTCATCACCGAATACCAGATAATACGATTTAAAAGGTCGTCTTCTCCAGAATCAATCCCTTTTTTAATAAGTTCCTGCGATTCCAAAGCGAACTCTTTTTGCCGTCCCCTTAAAACTTGCGGAGAAGGGTTCATTTCATCTAACGGAATACGGTTTTTTAATACGGTGTAGGGACGTAAATCCGCCTGCGTTGTAAAAGCATCAAACATAGGCTTGGCAGTCGCGTCTTCTATATTCATCGGCGGGAGACCGAGAATCTGTTCAATCGTTCTAATCATGGACGTTTGATTATAATAGGTGGAAATCACTTTGCCTGTTTTGGAATAGGGGCTGATTACCATGCCTATGGTTCGATAGGCGGAAACATGATCCCAGCCTTTTTGCGAATCGTCTTCGGTTACAAAGATTACGGTATTTTTCCAAAAGCGGCTGCGCGAAACGGCGGAAACAATGCGGCCTAAAGCAAGATCGTTATCGGCTAACATGGCGCGGGGCGTCGGATGTTTTTCGGATGTGCCGGCGGTATGATCGTTAGGCAGCGCCATGATCATTAGTTCCGGCAGATGGTCGCCGTCCATTTTCTCATAGGCGTTCAACTCATCGATAAACACCTTTGCCCTTAAAATATCCGGAACATTATGACTGTCATAACCCGGATAGTTTGGCGATAAAAGAGGTTTTATACGGTCGATAGTAGTAATATTTTGAAAAACAAAGGGTTTCCCGGCCAAAAAATCATTATAAATATCGGGCCATATTTTTCCGTTTTCCCATTTGGGGACTGCCGCTTCTCCGTAAATTCTGACGCTTTTTCCATGGTCTAAAGCGTTATCCCAAATAAAACCCGTTTTCGGGTACGCCATGGCATCGTACAAAATATGGGTATAACTCCTGAACCAGGCGCGCACATCTTTTTCGGTATAATCGGTTACGATGGAAGCGTCCGTCCAAAGATGCCCCTCGGAAGAGCTTTTTCCCGACGCCATATAATTATCCAATAGCACATACTCGTTTACAAGCTTATGCGTATTGGGCGTAACCCGCTGGCCGAATATGCACAGATCGGAGGCGCCGTTCGCTTTCTTTATATCGCCTAAGATCTGATCATAAGACCTGTTTTCCTTAATAATATATAGTACATGCTTAAAAACGGAAGGTTCCCCGATACGCTGCGGCAAAGGGACGGGCGCAACCCCTTTGCGCGGCAGGAGTTTCAACATTGACAAACGCGCCTGCTGATTCGTGCGGATCACCGTTTGAGTATATTCCCTTAAACGAACGTTATCGGGAACAGGAATAATCGAAACGGAAGCCAACATACGGTGAACATTAAAAGCGCCGGCCGTTGAGCGTTCTTTTCCGGGAAGCGCTTGAAAGGTGCGAAAAGCTTTGTTATTTTTATCGGACGTCGTCAAACGGGCGCCTATTCCTTCGATATTGGCGACATAAAGTATATTTTTTTGGTGAACGGCAATCCCCCCGGGGTAAGCAGCCGTTGGAATGAATCCCAAAACCCTGCTGTTTTTTATTGTCCCTTTGTCGGAAGCGTTTCTTCCCAATTCAATCACGGCCAAAGCGTTATCCATACCGTTAGCAACGTATAAGCGCCTGCCGTTTAAAGAAAAAGCCAAAGCGTTGGGCGTATCGCCAAAATAGGGATTATTTTTATGATTTAGTCTTACGGAAATTGTTTCCGTAACTTTTAGCGTATTGGTAGAGATTACGCTGATATTATCATCATTACCATTGGCCACATATATATAATTATGATCGGGACCGCTAATGATTTTATTGGGATGTAATCCCACTTTAATCTCTTTAATTGTTTCACCGTTTTGCGGATTAAGGACGCTTACCGTTCCGGATGATACCGCTCCGTAAATATTAACCTGCGCCTTCCCCCAGGGGATGCCGGATGAAGCAATACCGTCTATGGGAAGGGCTCCGGCCCAGTTAGATACAAAGATTTTATTTTTTGCCAAAGCAATACCGTAGGGCGCTAAGCTAACCTTTTTTTGCCAGAGGAGTTTCCCCGTATTTAATTCTACTTTCGCGATTTCATCGTTTCCGTTTAAAACCACATACATTACCGCTTTGTGATTCTCAGCGCTGATTACTATCTCGTTGGGTATGGAGCCCGACACGCCTTTTTTCGGTTTAAAAAAGTAGGTTTTTACTATTTCAGCATTTTTCCCGTTCCATTGGGCTTGCATTACTTTGTTTAACGTTCCCCATAAAACATATTGTTTACCGTTGTGTGAGAACCAAGTAATTCCCGAATAGGAATTTTTACTATTTTTTTTATCATATTTTTTCATTGACAAACGATGGATAATGCGATTATCGTTCGTATTTACGAAAACAACGCTATAACGGCCTTCAACGGCTAATATTTTTTCATCCGGAGATAGGGCCACATCCAGAGCATGGTTTTCCAATGAAGGATCGCCAAAAAAGATTTGCGTTCCCGCGGGTTCGAGAATTTTATTGTAGGGGATTGTTAGCGTTTTATTGGAATTTTGTGCCGTATTCGCCGTATTACGATTTTTTATCACATCCGTATGACATCCCGCAATAATGATAAAAAAAGGAAAAATAAATACAAATCGTCTTTTCATCAAATAAACCGTAACTCCGTTTTCAGTATTGCATTAATGAACATAGTTTTACAAGTTGATTAATGTTGAATTACACAAATAGAAAAACAGATTAAAACCGTCCCCTTAAAAAAGGGGACTATAGGGGTTGTCCGGTTTTCATTATTCACTAATTCCGATATTTATCACAACCCCCTTACCCC
>CAYRJN010000167.1:0-8561 GCA_964424545.1 uncultured Calditrichaceae bacterium | reverse complement strand
TGACGGCAGCGGCGATTCCGTAAGTAAACATAGCCGTACAAGACGTTTCCAAATAAGAGTCGGATTTATCCAATATCTGATGCCATAGACCGGATTCGCTTTGCCAACGGGCGATACCGTTGATTTGACGCTTTAATATGGATAAAAGTTTATTTCGCTGCGGATAGTCTTTAGGCAGTTTTTTTAATAATTCAATTTGGGCAACAATAACCCAGCCGTTTGCTCTTCCCCAGTGTGCAACGCCGTTTGTGCTGTCATCGCTTTGCCAGCAATGAAAATATAAACCGGTATTATCATCCCACAGATAATCTGCAAATTGGATAACCTGCTTAGCGGCGTCGTCATAATATTTATTATCTCCGCTTAACTTACCCATACGCGCCAAAAAAGGCACGCTCATAAACAGATCATCCGCCCAAACGCTCATTTTGACAGGTCTTACGCGACATAAGGTGCCATCGGATAGACGAGTTTGTTTATTTAGTATATGATCAGCGGCTTTTTGAATATACTTTAAATATTGCGGGTTTTTATCCTTATTATAAACATCGATTAAACTTGCCCCCATGGCCCCGCAATCATCTAACTCTTCCGTTGTCAAATAACGCCCCAACGGATAGCTCCATTTAGAGCTTCCCGTCGGCTTATCCTTCATGTAAGGAACATTCTTGAATATAAATTTAAAGTTATCCGCTGTATATTGAGTATATTTTTCTTCGTTTAATACGGTTCCCAAATATGTCATAGCCATATTCATCACGCCGCTTGGATATTCCCAATCCGAATACTCGCTAACGAGACGTAATGACGAAATATCATTAACCGGAACCGAAACCAAATCGGTATATAATTTACCTGTTTTGGTATCTTTGAAAGCGCGTACGTTTTCCTTTATCATTTCATCGGCCATTTTTGTAGCGGCGCCGATTATTTCTTCTTTGCTCTGTCCGTAGGCCAACCCCATAACAACAATTACAATTAACAAAATCAATTTGATTTTCATGTTTATACCTTACAAATAAAAACATTATCAATAATCGAACAATTTATTAGCATTATATCATGCATCTATATACAATTAGATTTTTCTGTAAACATTCTAACAAAATCAATGTGTCATCGCGAGAGTGAGTACTTTTCATTAAACAATATTATCAATTGCCTCAAGCCCACAATGACACTTGATTTATGGATTATTTATAAGATGCTATACAAAAAATATAACTTCTTAATTTTAATAAATTAAATTACACTACTATTTAAGTAACATCATTTTTCCTGTCTTAGCCATTCCGGCTGTCTCCATCCTATAGAAATAAATCCCCGAAGGTAACATACTGCCATCAAACCGAACAGAGTAGTTTCCGCTTCTCATTACCTCGTCAACAATAACCTTAATTTTTTTACCAAGAACATTATAAATAGTCAAAGATGTTTTACTCTCTTCCAGAACTGAAAAGTTGATTGTTGTAGTGGGATTAAAAGGGTTTGGATAATTATTTAAAACAAATTTAATGGGAAGATTGCCGCTCTCTTTTGCATCCTTTGAGGTTGGTTTATTTACGGCATTACCGCTGTATTCCGTTACAAAAGCATAACCATGTCCATTAACGCCATTTCCATCCCAATCCCAATCAGAACCAAAAATAGCTTTTTTACCATCAGGACTTACTCCGCCAAAAGGGTAAACCGTATTGCAAGATGCTCTGGCATGTCCAAAATGTCTAATAATACCACTGCCATCCAATTTTATTTCAAATAACTGTGTTGAATAATAATAAACATCGTTCCAGTGATTTATGTCAGTAGAAACAAATGCCCAGCCGGGATTATCAAAACCACGCCCTGAAATGTGACCACCAATATTGGGATCCAATAATCTTGTATATTTACCATCGCTTAATCGAGACATGGATAGAGGGATTACCTGAACCCAAACTTCATTTCCTTCCGAATCAACGCCAAAATCTCCATGCTGTGAACTAATCCCAATTGTTCTAAGATAATTAAAATTTAAATCATAGACGTCTATATTATTGTTTCCTCTGTCATTTACTACGATATAGTTGCCGCTTGGCGTAATAGATACCCAATCAATATCGCCGCTAAATGACATTGATGATTCTATTTGATCTGTTTGAATATTATAAAGTACAGCTTTTGTTGCACCGCCATCTTCATCCGTAATAACCACATATTTATCATCAGCTGATTGACTTCCTTCCCATGGGCCTATGGTTACATTATTAAAATCGGGAAAGGATACTAAATTCGTTACGACTTCAGTATTTATATCTATTTTAGCAAAGCTTGAACCATTTTTGAAAAAAATTATATTAGGATCAACATTGGACCAACGTGGTTCATCTAAATAAGGTAATGTTTTAACCAATGTATAATCATTAGCATTAACCAAAAAATGATTTCCCAATATAATCAAACTCATATCAGCATTCCAGCTTCGTATTTTGGGATAATTCGATACGAGATAAGAGCTACCCTCTGGAACACCGAACGTATTTGGATCGCTAATACGCGTTATATCCATCCCATATTCAGAATCTTTAACTGTTTGCCGATAACCTGGCATGGGTATATCATTTGGTGTGTTGCTATCCCAACTTGTTTCGGGAGGAAACTGAGCAGTTGGTGCGGAACCTTCTTTTACCAAATGGACATTGTCAATCCACAATTCAACGGCATCATCCTCTAAAGCAGCAAAATCAAAAGCAAAATATACATCAGGAACAGTAATATCTGCTTCAAAATTATAGCTGTAAGATACAACATTACCTGCTTCTAACGTAATCCAATCATAATTATAATAACCGGCACTTATGTCAGGCTCACCATATATGGTCCAAAAACACCGAGAAATATTTTTATTTGATTTAATTTGAAAGGTTAAATTATAACTTGCACCATTTTCTATACCATCGGTAATATAATGTTGGATTAATTGTATCCTACCACTAGGATATGTATTATGAGCGTTCGTTACCACTACATGCATACTATTTCCATTATCAATTACACCGGATACATCGATATCGTAAGAGGCAATGCCTTCGCCTTCAACATGCAAGTCCCAAGCATTTTTACCATCATCATAACTATTATTATATAGCAATTCCTTTCCATTTTCTTCTTCAACAGCATTATCAACTTTTGTTAAATAGACATCATCTATCCATAATTCCACATTATCCTCTTCCAATGCGGCAAAATCAAAAGCGAAATAGGCAGGATCGCTAACCGTTGCCGTAAAAGTATAATTATAAGATACAATTTCGTCCTTTTTAAGCGTTATGTAAGCCCAATTATAATAATTTCCGTTATATTCGGGCTCCTCATACATGGTCCAAAAACATTGATCGATATCTTTATTTGATTTGATTTTAAAGCTTAAATTATAGGTTTCTCCACTTTCTAATCCGCTTATTAACGAATGTTGAGTTAATTGAATGCGACCGCTTGGATAACTATTGTGAGCGTTCGTTACAACAACATGCATACTATTATTGCCGCTAATAACCCCTGTCCCGTCAACATTATAACTGGCAACGCCTTCACCTTCAACATGTAAAGACCATGAATCATCGCCATCATTGAATTTATTATTTGTAAGTAATTCCGATCCAATTTTTTCCAAATCAACATCATCAATCCACACTTCAACATCATCTTCTTCAAGCGCAGCAAAATCAAAAGCAAAATAAACATCAGGATCCGTTGCTGTTGCTGTAAAATTATAGCTGTAAGATACAACATTACCTGCTTCTAACGTAATCCAATCCCATTTATAATAACCGGCATTTATATCTGGCTCATCATATATAGTCCAAAAACATTTGGAAATATCCTTAGTTGATTTTACTTTAAATGTTAAATGATATGTCTCTCCCTGTTCGATTCCACCAATGATATAATGCTGAATCAACTGAATTCTACCGCTAGGATAACCACCTTGAGCGTTCGTTACAACAACATGCATACTGTTATTACCGCTAATTACTCCTGATCCATCAATATTATAACTCGCAACACCATCCCCTTCAACATGTAAATCCCAGGCATTAAGACCATCATCAAAAGTAGTATTTCTTAGTAAATTATTTTCCGTTACTGCAAATAAATATGTATTTGCAAAAAACGTTACTAACATCATATAAAATATACGTCGTATCATTTTTCCTCCTAATGTAATCGATTAAGATTATTGTTTACTAAAACACTAATGATTCATTAAATGATTCCGTTAAAACAACAGTCATATCCATACCATTTTTCCTCCTAATGTAGTTGATTAAACATATTGCTTACAATAAAGCCAAATACTTCATTGATTAAATTATTCCTCCTTTCTTACCTTATTATTATTCCATTATTTATTGTTTCATAGACTTTGGATTATCCTTCATATAAGGAACATTCTTGAATATAAATTTAAAGTTATCCGTTGTATTCGGACAATGACACATTAATGGCGTTTGCTCCTCTCATCATAAATCAATTTGTTAAGCTATATTATCTCCTCGGGCTTGCTATTAAAAAAACCATCAAGCCCGAGGAAATGCATGACACTATTTCAAAAGCATCATTTTCTTAATTTTAACATTTCCGGCGCTTTCCAAACGATAAAAATATATTCCTGATGACAACCCGCTCCCGTCAAAAGGCATTGAATAGAAACCGGCCGGCATATTTTCATCTACCAAAACCCTAACGCATTGACCGAGAACATTATATACCGCCAATTTTGTCATCCCTGCTGCAGGTATCCGAAAATTAATTACGGTTTTTGGATTAAACGGATTGGGATAATTTTGAGAAAGAATAAAATTCCTGGTTGAAATATTCAAATCTTGTGATTCTTCAATAGCCGTAGCGGGCCCTTTGTATTCTGAAACAAATGCTACCGCATTTCCGCCGCTGCCGCCGTAATCCCAATCGGAATTAAATATGGCCCTCTTTCCATCAGGGCTGACGGAACCCATTGGATAATTATCATACGTTGTGCAGGAAGATCTTGCATATCCAAAATGCCTGATTATTCCGCTTGAATCTAATTTAATTTCAAATAATTGAGTTTCATTATCGTCTATACCTGTTGATACAAAAGCCCAGCCAGGGTTTCTGAACCCTCGGCCTGAAATATGTCCTTCGATATTCGGTTCTAAAAGTCTTGTATATTTACCATCGCTTAAACGAGCCATCGCTAAAGGAATCGTTTGAACCCATACTTCATTACCCTCCGCATCAACGCAAAAATCGCCGTGCTCCGAACTCACCCCAACTGTTCTAAGATAGTTAAAATCTAAATCATAGACCCTGGTTTCATGGATGTCTCTATCATTTAAGACGATATAATTACCACTCGGTGTAATGGTTACCCAATCGATATCGCTGGAAAACGATTTTGTCGATATAACCGAATCCAATTCAATATCATAAAGAGAAGCTTCGACGGCAATACTACCGCTTTCATTAGTAATAACCACATATTTATCATCGGCCGAAATATTCCCTTCCCATGGGCCAATCGTGGTTTTATATCCTTCAAACGTATGCAA
Organism: uncultured Calditrichaceae bacterium; assembly: GCA_964424545.1. Taxonomy (GTDB): domain Bacteria; phylum Calditrichota; class Calditrichia; order Calditrichales; family Calditrichaceae; genus JAUVIB01. Next base: position 2,988 of record CAYRJN010000167.1, on the reverse strand, counting down.
CGTTGTTATTTCTTCTGTTTCAATATTAATTTTTTTAAACTGATTTCCCGTGCAAAAATAGGCTATTTTGGGATCAACATTAGACCATCTTCGTTCGGAAAGACCACTGGAGAAATATTTATAGATACTATAATCCTTTCCATCCAATATAAACATTCCAAAAGAAAGGGATATTAAGCTCATATCTGCATTCCATGCCTGGATTTTGGGATAATTGGACAGCAGTTGAGTATTGCCGCTTGGAACGCCGAAGGCAACAGGGTCGCTAATACAGGTGTAAACAACGCCATGCTGCGGATCACGAACCGTTTGTAAATACCTTGGTTTTTCCAATGTTACCGGCGGACTTGGATTCCATGTTGTTTCCGGCGGGAATATCGTCTCCTGAACTTCGCCTAATTCCATTAAATGAACGGCGTCGAACCAAATATCTACGCTATCCTGACTGATTGCGCCCAAATCAAACGACCAAGCAGCTTTTTCATTTGAACTAAATGAGACGATTGTATCCGTAATAAAAGTTGCTTCGTTCGCATCAAGGGAAAACGATTTTGTAAAAAGTATATTTTGGGGATCATCTTGCTGACTTACCGTCCAAAAAAGGTTAGAAATAGATTTATTAGCTTTTGCAAAAAATTGAATATGATATTTACTTCCTGCTTTTACCGAATCGAGCAAATCTTTTTGATATAAGCGTATTTGCTGCGGATTATCTGCAGTAGTTTTATTTACTTTTATATGAACGCTGTTTTCGCTTTCTAAAATATCATCCGTATCTAAATTAACTGAAGCGTCATTATTATCGGCAATTAGTTCCCAATTGTTTAAACCATCGTCAAAATAGTTATTACTTAATAATTCTATTCCGCCGGCCGGTAAACGCGGTTCGATTATGGGATCCGACACAGCAATAAAATGGATGTCATCAATCCAAAGTTCTATATTATCGTTCTTAAATGACGCTAAGTCTATAGAAAAATAAACATTTTCGTTTGTCTCTTTTGCTTGAAATTGATAACTAAAATGTGAAACTTCCCCACCCGAAGCCTTTATCCAGTCCCAAGTAACGTAATCAAGATAACTCGGTTCCTTATAAATAGTCCAAAAGCCTTGATCAATATCTCTGTTTACTTTTAGATTAAAACTAATATAATAATAATTCCCATTTATTATTCCACCGGGAATATTATGTTGACTTAAATTAATTCTGCCGCTCGGATAATCTCCGTATGGATTGTGTACTGTTATGTGAACACAATTTTTACCGGTAATAACACTGTTGGTATCCAGATTATATTCTGCGCGCGTACTATCTAAACTAAATAATTCCCAATTTGTTAATCCCTCGTCAAAATAATTATTGGTGAGCAGTTCCTGCCCCCTTGGCAAATCTTCTTGAGCGAACAAGAAAATAGGGAACAGTATTAAAAATGATAAAAGACCGAATTGTTTTTTCATTTTGTTACCAGCTTTTCTATTGTATAAAGTTTTATAAATAACATTTCTTCGCAAAATATCAGATGAATGGGAACATAGGACGCTATTTGACCAAAAGCATTTTTTTCACCGCCACAAAATTATCAACAGATAATCTATAAAAATATAATCCGCCGCCAAGCTGCGCCGCATTAAAAACAACTTCATGATTCCCCGCGGACATTTTTCCGTATACTAATTTTGCAACATTTTCACCAAGTATATTGTAAACATCAAGATTAACATGGGATGCTTTTGGTAATGTAAAAGAAATTTTTGTGGACGGATTAAAAGGGTTCGGATAATTTTGATAAAGCGCAAAATCAGTTACTATTTCACTCTTTTTTTCTTTAATAGAAGTTTCTGTTAAATAAGCGTTAACGCCGTATTCCATAGGCGGCTTTCCCGCTTCAAAAGCGCCGAAATCGGGGGCGGCGCCTTCATAACCGTCGGTAAAATTCGGAATAATCTCGCCTGCATCATAGCCTAAGCTCAAACTATTCAAACTAAAATCCGCCTTCATTTCATCAAAATCAAAATAGGCATCCTTAATATAAATGGGGGTTCCTTCTAATGAATGCCCTCCGTTTTCATCGGGATATCCGCCATTATAAAGGTCGTAATCATAGTTATTATCTTCGTTTTCGTCCCGTATCGAAATGGAATTAACGGCAATATTACCAACATCCAAAATATTATTGCACGTCTGACAATGCTTAATATAACGATTAACATCATCGCTTACGCCTATTCCTCCGGCCCCTTCTCCATTTGGCTGTAGGATTGTATTATTAAAAATATACATATATCCGGTCATCCATCCTACGCCGGCGCTGGCGGCGCCCATTTTTATAAACGGAGCATGCACGCCGTAAATGCTGCCCGGAGGGCTGTAACATCTACCCGAAGTATTTTTCCAAATATATAAGGGGCCGATTGAAGTTGGTGCATTCCCTATCGGAAGAAAAACTTCCTCTATATAATTACCCCAAATTCGAACGTTTCTATTACCGCCTTCGGACTCTATTCCGTCATCCCAACAATTGGCAATATAATTTGAATAGATGTCCGAATCAGGGCCGGGGAAACCGTAATAACTGCTATTTGTCCCTCCGCCGATAACGTCATTATACATATGCTCGCTATCGGAATATATTTCATTATATCGAATCACATTATTGCCTCCGCTATTAAAAAATATAATCCCTTGCGGCCCGCTCGGATGATACCCGCCGTCATTATACTCTGCCCAACTGTTTGCATCGTAGCTCGGGTGATGTATGCGGCAGCGCTGAACTATGATCCTTTTTATGCTGGTTGATTCGGAATATATCCCGCCTTGCATGTCTACGCCAAATCCCTCCTCGTTTTGTTCCCCCCAGCCGCTGATGTCGCAATTTTCAATTATAACATCATGGCAAGTCTGAAGAACAATTCCATGCTTCTTCGCATTTTTAAGAGTAAAGCCTCGTATGATAACATAGCTTCCACGCACATAAATGCATTGGTCAT
>CAYRJN010000166.1:0-8576 GCA_964424545.1 uncultured Calditrichaceae bacterium | reverse complement strand
TCGGGGGGGTATTTGTGGCCGAAGCACTCAGTGTGATTCTACAAACCTCTTATTTCAAATACACGCGGCGCAAATACGGCGAGGGCCGCCGGATTTTCAATATGGCGCCCCTGCACCACCATTACGAATTGAAGGGCTGGCACGAATCCAAGGTGGTTGTGCGTTTTTGGATTATAGGCATATTATTGGCCTTATTGAGTTTAACCACATTTAAAACGCAGTAACTATGCGGAATTGGCGCGTTGATTATACGGAAAAACGGTAAGTGTAAAGATGATTAAAAATGTGAAAAATAAAAAAGCGACGGTTCTCGGTGCGGCAAGGAGCGGTATTGCGGCCGCCAAATTATTAAAAGCCATGGACGCCGATGTTTTTGTAAGCGATTATGCTGAAAAGGATGTAATACCGGAATTGGAAGAATTCGGAATTGCTTATGAGTCAGGAATGCATTCTCAACGCGTGTTTGAAGCCGATTTTGTAATCTTAAGTCCGGGTATTTCACGACAAACACCCATCGTAAAAGAGTTGACGGCCAAAAATATTCCCGTTTATTCTGAAATTGAAGCTGCTTATTGGTTTTGTAAATCTCCCGTTATCGGAATAACGGGTTCCAATGGTAAAACGACAACGACCACCTTAATCGGCGAAATGTTGAAAACAAAATATAGCGATGTTATCGTAGCCGGAAACATCGGTAAACCGTTCTCCTCGTTTGTGCAGAATAGCAGGGAAGATTCAATGGCCGTAGTGGAATTATCCAGTTTTCAATTGGAAACAATCGATACGTTTAGGCCACGCATGGCCGTGGCGCTCAATTTTGCTCCCAATCATCTCGATTGGTACGAAACGTTTGAAGAGTATAAAACGGCCAAATGGCGTATTACAAAGAATTTGCGAGAGGATGATCTGCTAATTTATAATGCAGACGATGAGGAGCTTGTTGTACGCAGCCGCTCGTTGAATTGTAGAAAACGCTCTTTTTCCGTAAAAAATGCGGACAAGGCTGAGGCCAATTATCGCGACGGTAAATTATGGTTAGAAGGTAAAACGATTATCGGCGTTGAAGAAATGCCAATACGCGGCATGCATAATTACATGAACGCTTTGGCCGCTTCTCTTGCCGCTGCGGATGCCGGTATCGAATTGACAATGATTGCCGAGACGTTGAGGAAATTTGAAGGCGTTGAACATCGCTTGGAATTTGTTAAAGAGATAAACGGCGTAAAATATTATAACGATTCCAAAGCTACAACGGTTGAATCTTTGTGGTATGCTTTAAAAAGTTTTACGGCACCGATTGTGCTTATTGCGGGCGGCAAAGATAAGGGAAGCGATTTCAGCAAACTTGACGATTTAATAGCCGAACGGGTTAAAGAAGTGGTGCTTATTGGTAAAGCCGCGAAAAAAATGAAAGATACATGGAAAGATATTAAACCCCTAAGAACGGTTGCGAATTTAAAATCGGCCGTGGAAACGGCGGCGGAGATTGCGCATAAAGGCGATGTGGTATTGCTTTCTCCCGCTTGCGCAAGTTTTGATATGTTCAAGGATTTTGAAGACAGAGGTAAAAAATTTAAAGAAATTGTTAATCATTTGGCGGGGTAAAATGAAAAGCGGCAAAGTTGATACGATATTGAGCGCATCAATAATGTTTTTATTGTTAATCGGTTTGATTATGGTTTTTAGCGCCAGCTCTATGGTTGCGGAAACGAGGCACGGTTCGATGCTGTACTATTTTAAGAAACAGTTTTTATGGGTTTTTGTATCTGTGTTAATGTTGCTTGCCGTTTCCAAATATGATTATCGTAAATTAAAAAAGAATGATTTGCCGATTATTTTGATCGGGATTTCGATGCTAATGCTAGGCGGGCTGTTTATATTGGGCTCACGGATTAATCATTCCGTTCGCTGGTACTCTTTTGGGGGGGTACTTAGTTTTCAGCCGTCGGAATTCGCCAAGTTAAGCTTGATCATCTATTTTTCCTACTATTTATCAACGAGAGGAAAAAAGTTAGAGAATTTTAAAGAAGGTTTACTGCCGTTAATGCTGGTGCTCGGCGCGATTGTGGGGATGATATTTTTACAACCGGATTTAAGTACCTCTTTAACCATTATTTTGATAACGGGTTCCCTGCTGTTCATCAGTCAGGCCAAATTAAAACATTTGCTGGCTATGGCTTTATCCGTTGTGCCGGTTGTTGTATTGATGATGAGTATTAATCCCTATCAACGCGGCCGTTTTACGCACTGGATAGAATCGTTCGGCAATCCGCTCGGGGCAACTTACCAAATCCGCCAGTCTCTCATCGGACTCGGTCAGGGCGGCTGGTTTGGCGCGGGTATCGCGCAAAGCAAGCAAAAATTCGCTTTCACGCCGGAACTGCATACGGATTTTATTTTCTCCATAATCGGAGAAGAATTCGGTTTTATCGGGGCGACGGTAGTTTTAATTCTTTTTTTGCTTATTTTGGTTCGCGGAATGCGTGTGGCCTTAAAAACAAGAGATTCGTTCGCTAAATTTTTGGCGGCCGGCATTACCTTGAATATAATTTTTTACGCTTTTATCAATATTTCCGTTGCCAGTATGCTGCTTCCGGCTACGGGGCTACCGATGCCCTTTGTCAGTTACGGCGGGTCTCATCTTGTTTTTCTCGGAATCAGCGCGGGAATATTGTTGAATATATCGAGGACAATCGACGGCGCCGATGTGCGCAATAACTGGGAAGAGTTTAAAGAAAATCGGGAACGATTATACAATACTTTGGTAAGGCCGGAATAGATGAAAGATACAATAAAAATCATTTTTGCCGGCGGGGGAACGGGCGGGCACCTTTTTCCTGCGATCAATATGGCAAACGCTTTAAAAAAGGTCTTAAATGCGCAAATATTGTTTATCGGGGCGACCGGCGGTATTGAAAAAGATAAGGCGCCGCAGGCGGGTTTTGAAATTAAGTTAATACCGGTAGTCGGATTTCAACGCAAGATTACTTTAAAGAATTTGGCATTTCCATTTAAACTGTATAAAAGCATGCGTATCTGTAAAAAAGAGATAAGCCGCTTTAAGCCGCATCTTGTGGTGGGCACGGGCGGCTATGTAACCGGACCGGTATTAAAAACGGCCGTAAAAATGGGTATCACAACCGTTTTACAAGAACAAAACAGTTATCCCGGCGTAACGACGCGTTTGCTGGCCGCCGGCGTTGATTTGATTTTTCTCGCTTATGAAGAGGCAAAAAAATATTTAAAAAACGCCAAAAAAATTGTGGTTTGCGGTAATCCTTTGTCGGGGAATGTACAGAAGACGGATAAGAAAACCGCTTTGGACTATTTTAATTTGGACGCGCAAAAAAAGACAATTTTAATCTTGGGCGGCAGTCAGGGCGCGGCCTCGTTAAATAAAAGCATAGCCGCTTTATTGCGAGAAGGAAAAATCCCTAAAACGCATCAGTTATTATGGCAAACGGGTAAAAGGGATTGGGAAATATATAAAAATGAATTTAGGAATACGGTTATTTTACCGTTTATTGATGAAATGGGCAAAGCATACAGCTGCGCCGATTTTACCGTTTGCAGGGCGGGCGCGATGACGCTTTCGGAGCTGGCGGCTTACGGGCTGCCCGCAATTTTGGTTCCTTTCCCTTTTGCCGCTGCGGATCATCAGTATAAGAACGCTTTGGCCGTGCAAAATAAAGGCGGAGCGCATGTTGTTAAGGATGATGAAAATTTAAAGCAAAATTTATTGGCGCCGCTGGAAAAATTTTGCAGCGATAAGGATTTTTTAAACGAAGCCGCAGAAAAAATGGCGGCCCAATATCGCGGCGACGCTATGCCTGTAATAATCGATGAAATTAAAAACCTGCTGGCAGAAAGAGAAGCAAAGTAAATGACACAAATTAAACGCCATAAAAAAAGACTGCATTTTATCGGTATCGGCGGTATCGGTATGAGCGGTATAGCCGAAATTCTGATGGCTCAGGGACACGAAGTCTCCGGTTCCGACCGACAATTAAGCGAAATAACCGACTATCTGGAGCAAAGAGGCGCCGTTATACACGAAGGGCATCAGAATGTTTTTGATAATACGGTTGATTTTGTTATTTACAGCTCGGCCATTAAGCAGGATAATATTGAAATGCTTGAAGCGCAGAAGTCCAATATTCCCGTCATACGAAGAGCGGAAATGCTAGGGCAGTTAATGCGTCAGAAATACGGCGTCGCTATTGCCGGCACGCACGGTAAAACAACGACAACCTCCATGCTCGGCAATATATTTATCGAAGCGCAAATGGATCCCACGATTATTGTGGGCGGCAAATTGAATAATTTAAAAACAAACGCCAGATTGGGTAGCGGCGAGATTTTCGTAACGGAAGCGGATGAATACGATCGTTCTTTTCTGGCCCTATATCCCAATGTGGCCATTATTACCAATATTGAGGAAGACCATCTCGATATTTATAAAGATATACACGATATTAAAAATACTTTTGTAGAATTTACGCGTCACATCTCTTTTGACGGTGCGGTCGTAATGGGGGTTGACGATGAAAATGTACGCGATATTATCGAAAAGGTGCAGCAGACAATCGTCACTTACGGCATCGATTATCCCGCCGATTATTCCGTGTCGGAATTGGATACTTCGGGCGGCGGCGCCTCGTTTAATCTAATATATAGAAGCAATGTGTTAGGTCGTATTAAATTGCAAATGCCCGGCTTGCATAATGTGAAGAATGCATTGGCGGCAAGCGCGGCGGCCTTGGATATGGGCATAGCTTTTTCCGCCGTTCAAAAGGGTTTACAACGTTTTAGCGGCGTTGCGCGTCGTTTCGAAATTAAAGGTATTGTAAAAGACGTGGTTATCGTGGATGATTATGCGCATCACCCGACCGAGGTGAGGGCGGCATTGCAAAGCGCGCTTAAAGGATGGAATAAGCAGCTTGTGGCCGTTTTTCAGCCGCATCTCTATTCGCGAACGCGGGATTTATACAAAGATTTTGCCAAAGCCTTGTTTGCCGCGGACGAAGTTGTGGTTATGGATGTTTATCCCGCGCGCGAGGAAGCCATTGAGGGCGTAAACGGAGCATTGATTGCCGACGAGTTAAAAAAAATGAATCACCAAGGGACGCACTATGTTGCCCGAAAAAATCAATTGATTGAGTCGCTTAAAAGCGTTCTTAAAAACGATTCCATTGTGCTGTTTATGGGCGCCGGCGATATTACGCGTTATCCCGATCAGCTGTTGCGGGAATTGCAGAAATAAAAGAGGATATTTTGAATAAAAAACGTAAAAAATCTTTAAAAGCTACCGTAATCTATTTTCTTGTTTTAATCGCCTTGTCTTTGGCGGCCTACGGTTATAAAACATTAACGAATTTCTTTCAAGAAAGTATGGCTTCGTTTGAGCTGGATAATATCGTTATTGAAGGAAATGAAATATTAAGCCGAAAAGACGTATTAAGACTTTGCGGAGTGAAAAAGAGCGAAAAGTTGTTGCAAATCAGCCCGCGGGACGTTGTTAGAAAGCTGCTTAGGTCGCCTTACGTAAAATCCGCATCGGCGGTGCGCAGTCTTCCCTCTACATTGCATATCGATTTAAGAGAACGTAAAGCGATTGCCTTTATTTACGGTCGAGGATTAAATTTAATTGACGACGAAGGCGTTCTTTTACCGCTGCCGAAATCGAATCGGCGCTGGAACCTTCCATTTATCGCTCATTCGGGTCTCGCTATAGGGCGACTCGGAATGCAGACGTCTCTGCCCGAAGTGCGAAAAGCAGTGCAAGCGATAAATTATATCAATATTTTGCACAGTTCGTTAAGCGATTTGGTTGCTGAGATTGCCGTAAAGAATAATAAAGAAATTCAATTGCGTTTGATAAAAGGCGGTTTGCAGGTGCGCATAAATTATCAAAATTATCAGGATAAATTATTTCTGCTTTCGGAATATGTGCAGAATTATCAAAATTGGAATAATTTGGCGGATATCGAGTACATCGATTTGCGATTTGATAAACAGTTAATTATTAAAGAAAGAAAAAGCTAAATCGATCCATTTGTAAGGGGAATAAAAATTAACGGGTTTTAACGTATAAAAAATTTAGAATAGAGAGTAATTATGAGCGTTGGAGATATTTTAGTAGGTCTTGATATCGGCACGACCAAGATCGCGGCAATAATAGGCAGACGGGACGAGAATAATAAAATGACCATAATGGGAGTCGGGCATTCTCCTTCAACCGGTTTGCGTCGCGGGGTGGTTATCGATATAAAAAAAACGGTGGAATCCATAAAAACGGCGGTGAAACAAGCCGAATTGTTTGCCGGTCATGAGGTGAACGCCGTTTATGCCGGCATCGCCGGCGATCATATTCGTTCCATCAACAGCAAGGGCGTAATCGCGGTCAGCGCTAAGGATAATATTATTACCGAGGACGATGTCGAGCGGGTCATCAACGCGGCACAGGCGATTGCATTGCCCATGGACAGGGAAATTCTGCATACATTGCCGCAGGAATTTATCATTGATAATCAAGAAGGCATAAAAACGCCCGTTGGGATGGCCGGCGTTCGTCTCGAAGCCGAAGTGCATATCATTACGGCTGCGGCGGCTTCGGCGCAAAACATTGTCAATTGTATTCGTGAAGCGGGTTACGATGTGGCGGATATCGTGTTGGAACCGTACGCTTCAAGTCTTTCCGTGTTGCATAAAGATGAAAAAGAATTGGGCGTGGCCATAATCGATATCGGGGGAGGGACAACCGATATTGCCATGTTTTACGACGGCAGTATCCGTCATACATCCGTAATCGGCATCGGCGGAGAGCATGTAACCAGCGATCTGGCACAGGGCTTGCGTATTTCAAACGAGCAGGCCGAAGCCATAAAAAAAGAACACGGTATTGCTATGCAGTCGCTGCTCGAAGAAGATGAAATTATCAACGTGCCGGGTTTGGCGGGACGACGACCGAGAGATATCTCGCGCGGCGTTCTCGCGGCGATTATTCAGCCCCGAATGGAAGAACTTTTTGCCCTGACCATGCGCGAAATGGAAGTATCCAATTTCTTTGATTCCATGGGCGCGGGCGTTGTTTTGACGGGCGGAGCGTCATTACTTGAAGGGACTTTGGATTTAGCCGAAGAAATTATGGGAATGCCGGTAAAATTAGGCATACCTCATGTAGGCGGCGGTCTGGTTGATACGGTAAACAGTCCTATTTTTGCCACGGGCGTAGGCTTGTTATTTTATGCCGATATGTACGGAAAATCGGATAATTATGACGATAGCGGCGGCGTTAACTGGATTATAGGTCGTTTAAAGGATATGTTTGAGAATTTATTTAAGTAAAAAGAATACAACTTTGGAAATTAATTGATGAAGGCCATAGCGATTGTAATGAATAATTTATTTTCCGCTAAACCGAAAAATCTAAATGCAGTAAACGGCAAGATTTAGATTTCTCCCGTCTATACGGGATAAGGATGACAACAAGGGGTGGCTTGCGAAAATGAAATTCCAGGAGAATAGAACCTTTAGTTTGTCATTACCTCGAAAGGAGGAATAAAAAATATTGCCTATGTGAACGATGTATAATTTATAAAATTACGAAATTGGGAATAATACAAAAATAAATAAAAATTTCTAAAATATGCTGTTTTTTTGAAATACCTGTACAATAAAATAACGGGCAAAGCGACACAATAAATTAACTAAACGGGAGAAACATTATGATTCAATTTGATGAAAGCGCCGAACAGGCCGCTAAAATTAAAGTGATTGGAGTAGGAGGCGCCGGAGGAAACGCTCTGAACGGTATGATTAACGCGCAGTTATCCGGCGTGGAATTTGTTGCCGTAAATACCGACGCTCAGGACCTTGAAAAAAGTCTGGCGCCGATTCGCTTGCAGATCGGGAAAAGCCATACAAAAGGCCTGGGAGCGGGCGCTGACCCTGAAAAAGGCCGAAAGGCCGTGGAAGAGGATAAGGAACTGATAATGGATGTGGTCAGCGGCGCCGATATGGTTTTTGTGACCTGCGGCATGGGCGGCGGCACGGGCACGGGCGCATCGCCAATTATAGCCGAGATTGCCAAAGACCTTGGCGCCTTGACGGTAGGAATCGTTACCATGCCGTTCGCTTTTGAGGGGCATATACGTGAAAAAAACGCTAAATTAGGGATAGAGGCGTTACGCGAATGCGTTGATACATTAATTATTATTCCCAATGACCGGATATTTAATATTATCGAAAAAACCACGCCGGTAGTAGCCGCTTTTAAAGAAGTAGATTCCATTCTATTTGAAGCGACGCGCAGTATATCCGATTTGATTAAAGTTCACGGTTATATCAACCTCGATTTTGCCGATGTGAAGACGGTGATGAAAGGTATGGGCGACGCTTTAATGGGCGCCGGCCTCGGCGTTGGAGAAGATCGGGCTATTTCAGCAGCCGAACAGGCGGTAACCAGTCCTTTGCTCGGCGGGCAGAATATCAGCGGCGCGCGTGGTGTATTAATTAATATTACCGGCGGCGCTACAATGAGTATGTTCGAGGTGAAAGAAGCGGCTGATTTTATA
>CAYRJN010000165.1:0-8591 GCA_964424545.1 uncultured Calditrichaceae bacterium | reverse complement strand
AAAGTCATAAGAAACGGCTTATTATGCCTATTTTTTGAAATTCCGATACTATTAAATACCTGCAAACATTTTTCCAATGAATAACTCGCTTCAATGTGAAATTCGATTTGCAGCGGGCCCTCTTTATTATCGCGCAAGGTCTTTTCAAGCCAATCCTCTACGGCATTATCTTCCGTGTTGAGATTAAATATTTCCAACGGTGGGGCGATATTAATCATAAAGTCCCTTCCAAATATCCTGCGTATCTTTGCAACGGATGTGTTGGATCCCGTATCGATTATGGAGAGTCTATTTATTTTCGAGAACGATTCAAGCAAATGGTCGGAAAAACCGCATGAATGCATTCTTACCGCTTGGCAAACTTTGGCAAGACGATTTGTCTGCTCCAGAACAGCGTCGCTAAATTGTGTGCCGCTGACCATGGCAGCCGAACATTCGCCGATATGAACGGATGTAATTAAAATATCGGCGAGAGCTGCATAATGTTCAATCAATAATATATAGACATCGGTAATCCATTTTAAAATCTTTTTAAATTCTTGTGAATTTTCAAACATCATCAAAAATACTTTTTCCCCAAAAAGTTTCTGCGCGGTGGTAAGCAGTCCGTGAATGGTTGCTCTGCCTGAGGAGTCCCAAAAGAAGGGTGGTATAGGTCTCAAATCGGGACGATCCTCATAGATTTGTTCAATCTGCATATCAAAGAGTTTTATTATTTCTCTATTTAGAATGTCCTTTGGCGAAGGCAATTCATTTACGCTTTTAAGCGTTTCACATGGTTTTTCGTCAATATCGGCGTCTCTGTCGTCGGGACATATAAGTTTTGCTCCAAGCGACATTCCGATAATCATATTCGGTTGTATTCCGCCGATCAAAATTTGATGAGGATTAAAGTATGGAGCTTGAACAAGATTGGATTCCATATTGTAAATAGGCAAATCTGGGAATAAATTATTAAGAAAACGGTCCGCTTTTCTATCCTGCTCCCACCTAAAATACGGATCAAAATAGTATTTCTCAGGAAAGGAAAAACCTCCTTCTTTATGAAGCCATCCTTTAGAAACACTGACTTGTATTGTAATCATACCGTCAACCTTTACTTCGGTTGAAATGGGCAAAAATTCGTTATAAAAAATTTAAACAATTCACAATTAAAGAACAATTTTGAATAATAGACCTATCTATCTAAATAAATACTTTAGCATTTATAAACCTTTACTTAAAATAAAACAATACATCAAAAAAATAGAATCCTAAAGCGATAAAATATATTCTTTGAATCTATCCTCAATTGTCTTGTTATACTGGTCATTATGGGGAAAACGCTCAATAGATTCGTTTAATAAATTTTCTATTTCATGCATTAAAGTATTCGGAAGCAACGGCACTGGAACTTTTTCAGTATATTTACCGGAAAAGTGCATGGTGCGGAACGAGTTGATGTAAATCATACGGTAAATATATAAATTCATTAATTCCGTATGTAATAAAGCGAGCAGATACTCGGCGGTTACGGGTGCGTCTATATTTAATTTAATATTAGTAACCGTGTTGACGGAGACTATTTTGCGGCGATTTAAGGCACCGATTATCTTAATATGCGGTCGAGGCGTATAAATATGCGCCACGATTTCCTGTAACACGATATCGCCTGTATTAAAATATTTAGGAAGAAAGGAACGGTCAATGTAATCGAATCCGCGTAAATGACCGCGTTCAATATGCCGCCCTCGTATTATTTTAACCGGATTTTCAAAATCGGGAATGGAAAGCAATTTATTGTTTAATGAAAATCCTCGAAATATATGTGCAATTTTTCCCAGCGGTACGGAAACGGAATCAATCTTTTCAAACATTTTCACCTCGTCTTCGTTCATAACAGAGATGATAAAACATTCTTTGCTGAAATATTTTAAGGATAGATTAATTTCTTTTTTTAATGGTAGAAATTTTTTCTGTAACGGAGAATAATGCGTTACAACTTTTATTCTTTTTTTTCGTCGTTGGTTTTTACGGGCTACAAAGGTAATCATCTCCAATAATACACCGTTAAAACATTGACCGTTATCAGCTATTTCAAGTAAATTTAAATTCTCCAAAAGTAATCTACGGCTATCGCTCCAACTCGACACAAAAACCAAACTTTTTGGAATAATAAAAGAAATATAAGCATCGTGAGCGGCTACCTGCCAGGCGCGGCTGATAAAGGGTTTTACTATATTATCGCCCAGTTTATCTTTTGGATCGGGATAATGGAATATAATATGAGATTTCTCTTCCACGCTCAATAAATTACCGTAAGGAGGATTGCCGATGATACAGTCGAAGCCGTCGGAACGCTCAAATACGGCGGGAAAGCGCTTCCGCCAGTGAAAGGCTTGATCGTCGATAATATCGTTATCAATCAGAGAATTGCCCTGTTTAAACTGTTTATCAAAAAGCGGCAGCGTATTTTTATCCGAATACCCGGCAAGAAAAAACGAAAATTTACTCAACTCAACGGCAAGCGGATTTAAATCAACACCAAATATACAAAATTTCAAAATCCGATTTTTCCAAAACATTTCGTTATGATTTACTAAAAAATCGGTCGTAAAATATTTATCGGACAACCTGTTAAAAGCGCGCACAACATAATTGGCAGCGTTCAACAAAAAATGGCCGCTTCCCATAGCCGGATCCAATATTTTTATAAGTGATAACAAATGGGCAACATCGTCTTCTCCACCGATAGCTTCCGCTTTTAATCCTTTTTTTATTTCTCTTATTTTTGCACCGACGGTATGTTCTACGATATAATCTACAATATATTCCGGTGTATAATACGAACCGGTTGTGCGTCGCTGGTTTTTATCACCGTTAAAAACGACTTCCCCGTTAATTATTTTTAAGGAACGTTCCAACCATTGTTCATATAGAGCGCCGATAAACCGTTCGTTCAGGTCTCGGAATTTAATGCCCGATTCCGTTTCAATATTTTTCAGATAAAATAACACGGGAGCAAGATATTTATCGCTTATTTTTACGCTGTCGATTAAATTGGTATAATCATGCGTGTAAAACAGAAACCCGTCACTTTCTCTATACACCTTGTCAAAAATATGTTTTAAATCTGTCCATAACGAAAAATCGCTTTGATTAAATCGTGAATCGTTAAGAATAGACAGACTGCGCGAAGTCAGAGGTTCAAGATGGACGGATTCGCCGAGTCGTTTTCGCGATACGGCAAGCAGCAAAAAAAGTAGACGAAAAAAATAACCGAGCGAATTATGATATATTTCAACAAGCGCATCTTGAGATAAAATAAATTTATTATCACCAATTTCCGTCACATATCCGCGGCAAATATTAAGAATTATCTTCCCGAAACGTTCATCTTTAATCAATTCATCGTCGCTAAATTTTGACACGCAACTCTCGTAATATGTTAAGGTTAAAAGTAATATACTTATAGGGATTCAAAAATGAAATAACACCTATAAAAGCAATAAAGATACTCCCAGCTTGTCATTTTGATGGTCCCGCGAGAGCGGCGGGGAGAAAAGGAATCGTTAAACCTTTGTATTTGAAAATATTGCACTTGTTTGCGGAACATGCCGTTCGAACGGTACATATTTTTTATTATCACTAACCACAACACTAAAAACGGAAAATATTGGTTCTAATACAATCTATCATATCCTTTTCTTATACGGTTAATTGGGCTCATTCTTCAGTAGATATTTATCAAACCCGGAACTCATAACTTCTTTAAATCCTTCTTTATCCCGTAAAATCATAAAGGCTTCCGTATTGGCTATGTTCTCGATCATTTTTATGCCTTTCTCCGCCCCCATAACCATCAAGGCCGTAGCTAACCCGTCGGCGTTCATACAATCCGGCGCGATTACCGTGGCGGAAGCGACGCCCGTAATAATAGAACGTCCGCTTACGGGGTCTATCTCGTGGCTATAAACCCGATCTTCTGCCACAAAATAATTGCGATAATCTCCGCTGGTGGCGATACCGGCATTAGTCAGTTGTATGATTTCTTCCAATTCGGCGCCAGGCTGTTCATTGTATTGTGGACGATCGATGCCCACACGCCATAATTTATCGCCGTTTTTGCCACGCACCGCTATTTCTCCGCCAATCTCAACGATATAATTTTTCAATCCGCGAGAGAATATATAATTACCGACGGCGTCAACGCCGTAGCCTTTGGCGATGGCGCTAAAATCAATTTCCGTATGAGGATTGTCTTTTCTGATATGCGTATCATCAATGATATGCAACAAACGGCTGCCTACATAAGCGAGTGTTTTTTTAATCTCCTCTTCCGCGGGCGGCTCATCCCGCGCTTCGTCTTTGCCGAATCCCCAAAGATTTACGAGCGGCCCGACGGTTACATCGAAGGCGCCATTAGAATCTTTATTGATTTGCAGGGCAGATTTTAAGACGCTTACAAATTCCGGGGAGACCTCAAAAGGTTCTGTACTTTGGAAGGCGTTAAAACGAGATATTTCGCTTTCCGGTATAAAGGTAGACATTTTCATGTTAACATTACGTAATACCGAATCAATTTCAACGTGTAAATTCTCGTATTCATCTGCTTGTGCCGCATTCGTGATAATTTTAATATGATAAGAGGTACCCATTGTCTGACCGGCAAATTTTATAACCTCCGTTTCCTTTTGCCTGCATGAAAAAAAGAGGCTTAACGACAGTATTATTACAATATTAAACGTTTTCAATTTTAACTCCCTTTATTATCACTTTTCTATCGAATGATAAATATTAACCAATTCAATGCGCCGGCCTTTGCAGCATCTCCCTCTGCTTTTGAATCATAGAAACAACAACGATAACTTTTTTCGATCAAATTAAGAATCTATGTTTAGTCGTATTGGTGTTACAAAATACAATTATTATTAAACTGGTTTTATTGTTCCCCTTGATTCTTCATAGATATAAATTTCAGCAGAGAAACGCTTTTTTGGAGAACTTTGTCATAGGCGATGGGCACATTCCAGCGCGCGCCGTTTTTCCATAAGGGCAAGAAATCACTAAAATGCCTGCTCATAGGATTACCCGAATTACCGGCCGGAAGCGCCATAGTCGCCGCATCGGGATCGGAAAAATCGATCACGAAACGCCAGCTAGGTCCTACTATGGATTTAAAGCCTTTTTTGTCCTTGAAAAAAAAGGACGCATTTAATGTACCGGGAGTTCCACCACGGGCAAAGGGTTTAAATTCCAAATCGAGCAAGCCTGAAATGATGGGCACAACGGACAAAGGATGGCGCATGGTCAATTTTTGCATCTCTCCCCAAGTACGACCGTTCACTTCGCCAATAGCGCTCTTCAAAGAGGCAAGAGCGATATCCTCCTTACTTTCAATAATATTCTTGGTTTTAACGTTATCAAACCAGCGTTCGTCGCTTCCTTCATATATTTCAAACAGCCATGATCGCGTAATGCGTTTATATAAACTTCCGAGCTCATCTTCAAAAGTTCGCTTACGCAATTCGTATAAAAATTGATTAATCAAAGCGGCTTGTTTTGAATTTACCCCACAATCACCGTCCCATTCACGAATTTCCTCTACCAGTTGCGCACTGTTTAAATTAAGCAAAAGGGCGGCAATATAATCTTTCCATCTCAAAAGGAACAAATCCTTGGTATCCATCTGAAAACGTTTCATATCATCAACCGTAAACATATCTTGCGAAGACAATAACTGCGTGATGCGCATAATGCGGTCGGGCGCAAAAACGCCTTTCAAGTCGTAATCCAAATTATCCGCATCCTGTTTATTGTTGCAGGTAGCCAACCAACCGCGCGGCGGATTGTAACTGTGCGGCGTTTTATCCAAAGGTTGAAATCCTTGCCAGCCCGTATCTTCTTCCCATCCGTAAAGCGGAAAATCGCCGTTATCATCCTTACGTCTTACGGGAACAGGCGTACCGAGTTGGTAACCGATATTGCCGTTTATATCGGCATAAGTCCAATTGGCATCCAAGGCGCCGAAAGAGGTAACCGTATGACGAAAGGTCTCATAATCGCCGATACGAATTAAACGAAAACCGGCGTCCACCGATTTGGCCAGATCGATTTCATAGCCGGCCCAGCGCAGACTGTAAACAGCGGATAGCGTATCGCCTTCGATTAAAATCGGACCGTGTATGGTTTCGCGCACATCCAATTTCATGGGATTTTTTTGGCCGGCAATATTGATTTCTTCATGATAAACGTTAAACTTTTGCCATCCCTGCGGCGTTAAATATTCCGTGCTGTCTTCGGGATTAATTTTTTCCCGATAATAATCGGCCACATCGATTCCGCCGACGGTAAACGCATAGGCGACTTTACCGTTATGCCCCATCACGATAAAAGGAATTCCCGGAGTCGAGATGCCGAGTCCTTTCACATTTTCATTTTTTATATGCAATCCGAGATAGTACCAAAATTGCGGCAGACGCTCCACTTCAAGATGTGGATCGCTGGCCAGCATAGCTTTTCCGCTTTTACTTTTTTGGGGCGCGACAACCCATGAATTTGAAGAATGAGCCATTAAAAACGGCATTGTGCCGCTGCCGAACAGTTCTTCGCTAATTGTATTGATAAATTTTTGCCGCAAGGTTAGCGCGCTGTTTTTCTGCGGCACTGTTTTCGGCGCCCAATCGGGATAATCAACGGGAAACGATTTTATGGCGTTTGGCCCTATTTTTTCCATAATTTTTACGTAAAAATCATCTTTACTTACCAGCATATTGGAAAACCATGTTTGAAAACTTAAAACGGTTAAACAATCATTAATCGTCCATTTATCGAAATCTTTACGCAGGATAGTATATTCAAATGGTAAAGAAGAGCAATTTTCAACATAAAAATTGACGCCGTCCGCATAAGCCTGTAGGAACTCTTTTGAGCGCTGCGAAAGTTTTGGCAAATAGCGCGCGGCAATCCTTGTGTGTCCAACAATACGCTGCTGGACGTCAAATTGATAAACGGCGGGACCTAGAAGCTCGGAGAGTTTTCCCTGAGAAATACGACGCGTCAAATCCATTTGAAACAAGCGGTCTGAAGCGTGCAAATAGCCCATGGTAAAATAGGCGTCCGCTTCATTTTGCGCCCAAATTTGCGGAATTCCTTTGGCGTCAAAGGTAATCTCCACATTAGATTTAATGCCGGATAAGGTTATTTCGCCTTCGCGAGACGGTAGTGAATTCTTAAAGGATAAAAAAAGATAAAGGGCAGATACAATTAATAAGGCCAAAATACCCATTATTATGTAGGATAGAACTTTTTTCCCTTTTTTCATTGTTTTTTCCTTGCGTTAGTGGAATGATAATTTTACAAGCAAAGAATGGACGTCGTAATCCTTTGTCCTTTTTTTATCATGGAAAAGATTGTCCTAATAAATGTAAAAAAATAATTCGGAATCATTATTGTAAAAAACGGTCGTCTCTTTTATGGTTTTAATATATTAGCGCAGAAATCTTTTTAATAAAAGCATACATAAAAAATTTACTTCATTATCGCAAATCAGAGCGTATAAATTAACTTATGACAAATTAGACTAAATATGGAATATCTTAGTTTATTTCTCAGGTTCTTTTTCAACGAACATCTCGTCGATTATACCTTGAATTGTCGTTGTAAATTTTTCACGATCATGAAATCCGCGTTTTACCAAACGGATCGTGCCGTTAGGGTCGATTATAATTAAACGCGGCAGGGATTTTATATTATATTTCTTCTCCGATACAACTTTATAAACATCAAGCAACACCGGTAATTTGTAACCCTGCTGACTTACAAAGGGTTTAACAACTTCCTTTTTTTCTCCTACATTGACAAGGAATATTTTTAAATTTTTATCTTTGTTTTTCTCCCACACTTCTTCTAAAATAGGAACCTCGCGTTTGCACGGACCGCACCATGTGGCAAAAAAACTAAGAATCACCGCATATTTTGTTTTATTTTTCCACGGCTGCCTCAATTTAGCGCCGCAAAAATTACGCAGGAACACATCGTTTCCCTGCAAATCCTTAAGATAAAAAGCAGGCGCTTCATCCCCCGCTTTTAAATCCAACTCTTCTTTTGTCTGGGGATAGGCATTTAAAAACAGAGACAAAACAAAAGCCGTTATTAATAGATATTTCATTTTACCTTCTCTCTTGTAATATTTGGGTTAACGCTTTTTATTTTAGACGAAATTTACTTCATTTAAGCTTAAAGCGAAAATTTATTTTATCGTATCGAAATTTCAAAGAATAATCTATTTGGAACATTTTCAACACTATTTTTGGAATATTTTTTGTATACGTTCAATTTTTAGATTGTCCGATAAATATAATAACATAACATACAATTATTCCAACATATGCGTCCCCCTATTGTAATTCCGCATTTTTTAAGCGGAAATTATTATCTAACCAATTCAGCATTTAGATTCCTGCTTTCATAGGAATGACAAACCTTAGGGTTTATCCCCCCCACGACCTATAATCCCGCCACATCTTTTAGGAGTGACTAAATCCTCCTATTCATTATTCAGATTCTCCGATACATCGGGGCATGACACATTAACGATTCTACCTGTACTT
>CAYRJN010000164.1:0-8606 GCA_964424545.1 uncultured Calditrichaceae bacterium | reverse complement strand
GAACGATGTATAATTTCAAAATTGAGAATAATACAAAAATAAATAAAAATGTCCGTAATAGATTGTTTTTTGAAATTTCGATACGATGAATTAATAAAATTCTTGTGCTTGAGCCCTTTACTTATTTTTTACAAAAAAACTGATTTTATTATTTTCTTTTTTAATCCACCAACAACGATTAAGCGCTTTTGTTTTACAAACTCTAAGGCGAGACGCTCTTAATACGCCAAAACGGCCTGCAGGCAGCGTTCGGCGGTTTTGCCGTCCCATAAGGGCGGCCACGTTTCTTTTCGCTGCATTTTAAGCACATGACGATACTCTTTACGAATTCGCGCGACATTATTGCCGACAAGCACGCTGGCCCCGCCATGTTCACGTAAAGTAACGGGACGTTCCGTATTCCAACGCAGAGTAAGACATGGCGTTCCCAAAACAGTGCTCTCCTCCTGTAATCCGCCCGAATCGGTTAAAATGACTTTGGCTTCCATATTTAACTTGAGCATGGCATGGTAACCAATGGGATGCAGCAATATCAACCGATCGTTTTCCACAGCTTCTTCCCACAGCCCGAAAGCTTTGAGTTGTTTTTGCGCTCTCGGATGAATCGGCCAAATAAGCGGCATATCGGCGGCGACCTCATCGAGTAAAAATCGAATTAAAGGCTCGAAAACCTCCTTTTTATCCACATTAGAGGGACGATGCATGGTTAATAACGCATACTCTTTTTCGCCGCTTACGCCATTAAGTTTATCACCATTCAATGCATTATCCGTTAAAATTCGTTCGATATCCAATTGTGCGGCTTTATGGCGATTACTTTCGAGCGTATCGATCATTATATTGCCAACAAAACGGATTCTTTGCTCATCGGCGCCCTCTTTGCGTAGATTATCTATTGAAATGGCATCAGGAGTCAACAGTAAGTCGGAAAGACGGTCGGTTACAAGTCGATTAATTTCTTCCGGCATTTTCATATCGCCCGAACGCAAACCGGCCTCAATATGGCAAAGACGCACATGTTCCTTTTTTGCCGTAACGGAACAAGCTAAAGTGGCGTTAACGTCGCCCACAACGACCACCCAATCCGGTTTTTCCGTCCTCACTACTTTTTCAAAGGCGATCATTGTATTTCCCACCTGTTCCGCATGCGTACCGGAACCGATTCCCAGATTGATATCGGCGTCGGGAATATTCAATTCATTAAAAAAGGCTTTGGACATTTTATCGTCATAATGCTGACCGGTATGAACCAAAAGATGCTCAACTTTTTCAGAAGCTATTTCATTATATTTATTAATCGCTTTAATAAACGGCGCAATTTTCATAAAATTAGGACGCGCCCCGACAACGGAAATTATTTTCATAGATCTCTTTCTTTACTTATTATGTGCGTTTCAGATGTGTATATTCGTGGATATTTTTTTTAAGGCCACAGATTAACACAAATCTTCACGGATTAAAAACAACAAACTTTTTCTTCTATTTGTAAATCAGGCTACTAAGTTTTATCGGTGTTAATCTGTGGCAAATATTATTTTTTGGCCTTAGATATACGCAAATCTTCACCAATTAAAAATATTTATGCTTTTTAACTGGAAATTTAGCGATCCTATCGGCCGCAGGCGATTAATGTAAACCGGATTTCTTTTTTCATTTTTCTTTTGGCTTTTTTCATTGTTTCTTCTGTGGTAAATATTGTTTTTTAGCCCGCAAAATAGTCGATTGTTTTTTTCAAACCGTCAATAACATTGACTTTTACCTCATAACCGAGCAGTTTTTCGGCTTTAGCGATATCGGCAAGAGAATGCTTAATATCGCCCACCCTCTCTTCTCCATGTAAAACGTCAACGTCAGCGTTCAATATCTTTTTCATCTCTTCGGTCAGTTTATTTAAGGTAATTCTTTCGCCGCAAGCAACATTAAAAACCTCGCCCGGCGCTTTCGGCGCTTTGGAAGCCAATAAATTGGCCGAAACAACATTTTCGATATAGGAAAAATCACGGCTCTGCTCGCCATCGCCGAATATCACGGGACTTTTTCCCTTTTTAATTAAATTAATGAATTTGGGAATAACGGCGGAATAGTACGATGTGGGGTCCTGTTTCGGGCCGAATACATTAAAATAGCGTAATACAACCGTTTCGAGTCCGTAAACTCGGTAAAAGACTTGACAATAATACTCGCCCGTCAATTTGTTTACGGCATAGGGCGAAAGAGGCGCGGGTTTCATTGTTTCAACCTTGGGTAAAACTTCCGATTCGCCGTAAGCAGACGACGATCCGGCATAGACAACCCGTTTTACCCCCTTCTTTTTGGCGGCAAACAGGACATTAAGCGTCCCGTTTATATTAACGTCGTTGGTCTCAATAGGCGTGCTGACCGAACGCGGTACCGAAGGTAAAGCCGCTTCATGAAATACATAATCGATGCCGTCCATCACTTCCAACAGCGTATTCAAATAACGAATATCGCCGTTTATTACGTCAATTTTATCGTCGAATTCACTTAAATTTTCTTTTTTTCCCGTGGAAAAGTTGTCGATCACGCGTACATAATGACCGCGATTCAGCAATTCTTTGACAATATTGGAACCGATAAAACCGGCTCCGCCCGTTACAAGATATTTTTCCTGCACATTAAACTCCGTTTCTTTTTGATCTCCGTGAATACACTAAGGTATGATGTTTAAAAATTATAAATTATATCCCAAAGCAAATACGGCATTAAACTTTATATTTATAACAAAATTATCCCGATCGCCGAAACGATTGGAATAATGATTTATATTTTTACGATATATAAACTGCGCCGAGACTCTATAATTTGCATTAAAGAAATAAACAATATCCGTTATATTCACCACATTATTGATAGCAGGCGGGACGGGAAAAGGTCTTTTTTTCAACATAAAAAGGTCGCTTAAAGACACGTCGCCGTAACGGCCGATATTTGTTTCGTTTTTAATGAATAACGGGAAAAGATTCCAATAAGCCATATTTAGCTTAATTTCTTCCGATGAGGCGCAGGGATAAGCGAGCCCGAGATTGCGGTACTGATAATTCTCATAGGTACGTCTGGATTGATAGGTATCATTCCAGATACGAATATAAGAAAGGGAGAGGTTCAAACCCTTAATGTAATCCGCTGATTTAACGCTTATATTTAATCCTAATCGATCAGGATATTTTGCTCGATAATCTTCACCGGGATCATTATTCACTACAATATCATCTAACAGAAATTGTCCATACAAGGTTAATTTAGGAAACGGTTTCCAAAAGGCTTCCGCCGACCATAACCCACTCATATATTTTTTATCATTGCGCTGCAAGGCATAATAAAATGTTAAGGGATTTAAAAAAGCCGCTTCAAACGGTCTGTTTTCCCCGCCATAGATAGCCATTTCGGAAAAGGCAAATTGGATATTTTTATTGATTTTAATATCTAAACGGTGACCGACAAAATGTTTACGCGCATTATTAACGGCAATAATGGTCGAATCGGGAAAAAATTCAAGAGCATCCATATTCTCCAACGACGCATATATAATGGATAATTTAAAATACTTTGTTGTATAATCAAAGAGGAAATGATCATAGGTGTAAGGAACGGAAGATAAAATTAAACTCTTTTCCGAGAGACCGCCCCAATTGCGCTTCATACGGCCATAGAAAAAATTGAACGCTTTATAATTAAGATTAATATAAGCCTCATTAACGCGTCCGTATAACCAATGATCGGATTTACTCAAATCGCCGGCAAAATTCCGATCATATTTATAATTTTGGTCAACCGTTGTGCGATTAACCAGCGTGATATAGGAGTTGACATATTGAAGCGCACCTTCGGCCTTAAAACGGCCAAAAACAGCCTCGTCAAATTTCATTGTACCGTCAATATTTATATTTAAGGATAGATTTTTATTCCCTCCATAATAATGGCGCCAATAATCGTTGAAATATTGATCAGCGTCGCTTTCCTGTTTGCGTTGTGTGTCAGCCTCCGTAACATAAGGCTGAAGTAATACATAATCGGGAATATACCTACCTGAATTTACGAGATAATCATAATAATCGTATGTATGCACATCTTCGTCAAGATATATAAAGCGCGTTTGAGATTGAGAAAATAATAAGGCAAACGTAATGATTAGCAGTTGAAATGATCTAAGTAAATGTTTCATATATAATTTTATACCAGGTAGATGCGAGTTATGATTTTAGATAATTATTTATGCGGGAGATAAAACATTTATCATACAAATTCGTCTACATGATTTTTTTCTATTTTTTTAGCCTTTTATTAAAACCGTGACCCTTTTAATGCATTTAAGACTCAACTAATATATGCAAATGATTTTAGATTTGTTTTACCTTTAAAATTTCTCGGCTCCTCTTGTGGAACATTACAAAAAGATGTAGAAATAACAGAAATGCCGTTTTTATCAATACTTAAGCAAACTAAAAGCAAACAGGATAATGTATAAAATGCCGAAATTGTCATTCTTTTTTCATCTCAACTTCAAACGAATCAACATATCACCCCATAAACCTACAATATTTAAACCGTTAGCATTGCTCCGTCAGCGGCTTCTTGCTTTTTTAAAAATAATATTGTAAAAGGCCTTGAAAAAATATTTAACGTCCGTGCGCAGCGGTTTTTTCTGTTTCTGTAATAGATAACGCCTTTCCGATTCGATAATTTCTTCAAATGATTTAGGCATATCTGCATAATAGGGAGGCACTAACCCCGGTTTAAATTGAATCCTTAATTGTTGCAAATCCTTGGGATAAAGATTAAAATAGTGTTGGCTTAAAGCGCGCACACCAATAAGATTTATATCGCCCTGCCAGAAATTGATTAATTGCGGTAATTCATCAATCCAAAATTTCCTAAAAAAATATCCCCACTCGGTAATTCTGAAATCGTCGCTAAATTTACCGTTTTCCTGCAACTGATTCTTCCGGTAAACGTAATCTTGAAGATAGTCAGAATAGGGATGCATCGTACGAAATTTTCGTATATAAATAATTTTTCCGCCTAAACCAACGCGCGGTAATTTTATAATCATGCCATAATAAGGATTTTGTTTAAAAACAGGATGGTTTGCGCGTCGCGCAATAAAATAAAGAGTATCTTCAATTACTTGCTCCGCAATAATATTAAAGCCGCAAAAATTCAGACGCCCGAGAACTTCCGCTTTAGACAAAACCCTGTTTTTCCCGCCGCTTACGGCAAAATAAATTTTTTGCGTAAAGGAGAGTTTCGGCATAATACGTACATATATAAAATTAAACGGATAGAGCAATTTACCGAGAAAAGGCGTAAACTTTTTATAGAAACGTTTTTTATGCGTTACTATCGTTTCCGCTCTGCTTACAAAATATCCGCCGTTTGTCAACGTTTGATGTACTTGCAGAAAGTAACGATTGATCTGACGGAAATCATTAATTTGATGAAGATTTATAAACAGCTTTAATTTTTTAGCGCCTATCGTTTCAATATTAAAAAGCGTCCTTGTTTGCAACGTTTCGGTACAGCGTGTATCAATTTGCTGCAAATCAATATTACGATCAATAAAAGAAAACAATTCCACCTTTGATTTGAGATATTTTTTTTCAAGAATATTTCTTACCGAAATAAAATCACTATGGGTATTTTTTTTATTTTCCGTTTCAAAGTTTTCCATAGAGAAGCTACGCTGTAAATCTTCTACCGTTTCGATATCTACACCGTTTCCCGGTTTTCTTATCATAATAAAATACAAATAGTAAGAAATCGCCTCTATAATTATCATCAATGACAAAGTTCCGAATATTTGCGTTCGTGAATAATAAAATAAGCGGAACGCAAATATTATTACAGCCATTGTTGCAAAAAGGATAATAAAAGATTTTACAAAAGGCGCAACAGCATAATAAATATTTCTATAATCATGTTTGTTAAATTTTCGTGTGAATAAGGAAATAACAAACCAACTGCCTAACAAAACAAGAAATATCTTTTCATATTCGTCCGGGAGCGTAAAGACGCCTCTTTTAAAATAATTAATTGTAAAAAATGAAATTAAAAATATTATTAAATCAAATATAAAAACTTTTATTGAAAATTTAGCGGCGCCGTATTTGTCCTCGTTAACGGCCGACCGTAATGATTTCACCAGCTCTTTGCCACTGAAATAAAAATAGACAAGGTAGGTAATTACCTCAAAAATTGTAAACACAAGAATTGTGCCGAATATTTGTAAACGGGAAAATCCGTGCAGGCGCACAAAAACAATTATTAAAGCAATCAAATATAAAAAGACTAAATCCTTGCGCAATAGATACGTTAGTCCTTTTTTTATATCCGTATATTTATTCAGATTATATTGTTTTGAAATAATTGATATTACCAACCATATAAGATAAAATGTAAATAATAGTTTTGTATAAGGCGAAGTTATTTCAAGCGTAGAATTTTTCAAATAATAAACTAAAAAAAAGGCAGCATTCAATAATAGGAAATCTACTATTAGTACCGCCCCACTATATCGCCGAATAACCGTATTAATAGAAGCCTTATTTTCACCGTAAATAATATCGAGTGGATTTATGTTTTTATTATTACTCATTTTTATTTGGTTTTGTTTGCTATCGGTTTTTTTCTGTTATATCCGTATCCTCTGTGGTCTATGCCCGCTAAAAAAGGAACGCTGACGACGGTGATTGAACGGATTTACGCTATTTCTATTTTGTATTTTTTACTTCGACATTGCTCAGTGCGAGGAACTCAATACAGGTATTTTTTACTTATTTTACTTCCACGATGCGCTCGAAGAACACACACAAAAAAAGATTTAATTTAATCGATCATATTCATAGTATCCGTGATTTATCCTCCCCCCCAATGGAACGCTAAGGATACTGATTGGGCTATTTTATACTCATTATTTATTTTGAAATATATTCCGGTTCTTTAACGCCCCACCATGCATTGCTTAATTTTGTATTTCCGAGAATCAATTTTAACACTCGCCATGACGTATTTTCGATTTGATATTCCAACGGTATTTGACGATTGGCGCTTTGCGATTGATATTCCTCAATAACGGTTTTAATGGCCTGCAAAACAATATCTGGTTCAAAACCGGTCAAGATGATACTTCCCGTATCCTGTGCTTCGGGACGTTCCATAGATTGCCGCAAACTAATCGCCGGAAAATTAAGCATAGCCGATTCTTCGCTAATCGTGCCGCTGTCGGAGACGGTGCATAAAGCATTCATCTGCAAATGGATATAATCGCTAAAACCGAAGGGCTTTAAAAAATGTATTGGTGACTTGGGATTAGTGATTGGGGATTGGGGATTAGTGATTGGTGACTTGGGATTAGTGATTAGGTTTTCGATCCTTTTCCTTGTGCGCGGATGTGTAGAAACGATCACCGGAAGTTTGTATTTTTCAGCAAGATCATTTAAAACGTTGAGAATCTTTTTAAGATTTTCAGCATTATCCACATTTTCTTCCCGATGAACCGAAACGACAAAATATTGTTTTTTATCCAAACCCAATTCAGATAAAATTTTTGAATCTTCAATCTTTTTCATGTTTTGCTGCAAGACTTCCCACATGGGCGAACCGGTCAAATAAATACGGCGATGGAGTAAACCTTCGGAAAGAAGATGGCGGCGAGCGTGTTCGGTATAAACCAGGTTGAAATCGGCAATGTGATCGATAATCCGGCGGTTAATCTCTTCAGGCACATTAAAATCAAAGCTGCGGTTGCCTGCTTCCATATGAAAAATCGGAATATGTCGGCGTTTGGCCATATAAGCGGACAAGCAGGAATTAGTATCACCGAGAACTAAAAGAGCGTCCGGTTTTTCTTTATTGAGGATTTCTTCCGTTTTCTTAAAAATATCACCGATGGCCGAACCGAGAGTGGAAACATCCACATTCATAAAATAGTCCGGCTTACGCAAACCGAGATCCTTAAAAAAGATTTCGTTTAACTCATAATCATAGTTCTGGCCGGTATGCGCTACGATTTGATTGGTATGCTTATCCAATAATTTCATTGTTGCCGATAAACGGATTATCTCCGGTCGTGTTCCAACAACGGTAAGAATTTTCAACTTTTTCATTTACAATTTTACAGAACGCTAATAACACAGATTAAACAGATTTTGGCTCATCTTAAATAACAGGATTTATAATAATCTGTGTTATTAACATTCATCTCCTTCTTTATTAATCTTTATCTCACTATTATTTCATCTTTTTTGTCTTTTTATGCGTATATATCTTTTTTTTATTTACGGTTTTTTATCAAAATTCAGTAATAGGCCTATTTCCATTTCCGTAGCCTTAAAATAATTTATAAATTGTGCTTCATGTGCTTTACAAAGTGATTCAGCGGCCTTAATCTCTATAATTACTTTATTTTCTACCACTAAATCCGCAAAATACTCGCCGACCAAAGATTCGTCATAATACACTTTAATAGTTTTTTTTCTACCGACAAAGACCGTTTTTCTATTTCTATTTTTAACGTATTTCTATATACTTTTTCGGCTCTACTGGGTTTCTTGTGGGTAAAGTTCCAATTTACCAAGGAAAAACAGTAT
>CAYRJN010000163.1:0-8652 GCA_964424545.1 uncultured Calditrichaceae bacterium | reverse complement strand
CAAGAAATTTTCGGAATTTAAGCTTATTGCAAATACTTTTTAAGGAAACTCTAATATAAACCTGCAAATGAACTACTGGCCGGCGGAAGAGTGCAATTTGCCGGAAACGATTATTCCTTTGACCAATTTCTTTTTAAAGTTAATGGAGCCGGGCAGCGTTACTGCCAAAGAGATGTATAACGCCCGCGGCTGGACCATGCACCATTTGACTGACCCTTACGGACGAACGGGCTTGATGGACGGTGTCGGCTGGGGTACTTCGCCTTTGGCGGGTTCATGGATGGCGCTTACCTTCTGGCGGCATTATCAATATACATTAGATAAAGATTATCTGCGGGAGAAAGCCTGGCCTATTATGAAAGGCGCCGCACAATATGTACTCGATTTTTTAATTGAGGACGGTAACGGACATCTTGTTACCGCCCCCTCGCTATCTCCCGAAAATGTCTATATTCATCCTAAAACGGGTAAAAAAACAGGTATGACCTATGCGGCGACTATCGATATTGAGATTGTCAACGAACTTTTTAAGGCTTGTATTAGCGCGTCGACCGATTTGGGCAGTGATGAAACGTTTGCCGCTCAATTACGGGCAACGCTGAAAAAACTGCCGCCGATACAGGTAGGCAAGGACGGAACCATTATGGAGTGGATTGAAGATTACGAGGAAGCCGATCCCGGTCATCGCCACATGTCTCATTTGTACGCGTTGTATCCCGGAACGCAGATAACCCGTGAAAAGCCGCTCTTGTGGGACGCGGCGAAAAAAACAATCGAAAAACGGTTGGCTAACGGAGGCGGCCACACAGGCTGGAGCCGCGCTTGGATCGTAAATTTTTATGCCGCTCTGCTCGATGGAAAACAGGCCTATCAACATCTGCTGGCGCTGCTAAGAAAATCTACTCTATCCAATCTTTTTGATAATCATCTTCCCTTTCAAATTGACGGTAATTTCGGTGGCACCGCGGGTATTGCTCACATGCTGTTGCAAAGTCAGAATAATTTGATCCGAATCTTGCCCGCGCTGCCTGTTGAGTGGCCGAGCGGATTTGTAAAAGGGTTGAAAGCCCGTGGTAATTTTACAATTGATATTTATTGGAAAAAAGGTATTTTGACCGAAGTGACGCTTAAAGCTCTTTCAGGAGGCAACTGCAGGCTTCGTTATAGCAATAAGACGATTGATATTTCGACGGAAAAAGGGCAAGAATATCGTTTCGATGAAAGTTTGAAGCCGTTATAATCGTTAAGTCCGACTGCAGTCGAAATCTCAGATTCAACAGTTGCTTTTTAATGGTCGATTTACAAAAGGTAAGGTTTTGAAGCTGTTTATGTTTATATTGGAACGTTTTCTAATATGTCACAAGATGTTAGATGAGAGAAGCGAAGTTGTTTTGTATTTTAGTCAGGCTGTCTAATAATTAATTATTCGGAGGTGTTATGAAATCGGTTGGCGTTTTTGCAAATAGTATCATTATAATATATTTATTACTGTTTTTTTCAATTATTTCGAATAAAAATCTGTTTGCGCAGACAAATAAGGCTGTATTGAAAAATAAAAAAAATGAAGAAACGATTTCAAAAAAAGCAAAAGAGATAATTTCCAAACTTACGCTGGAAGAAAAATTAGGCATCATTGTGGGCGATGGCAGATTTTTACCTGATGCCGGACCGAATCCTGCAGATGCAGGAACGGGGATGTTAACCGTCGATCAAAAATCGAAATTAATCGTTCCGAGGCTTTCCATTCGCTCAACGGTAATGTCTGACGGTCCTGCCGGCCTTAATAAGCAGCCGCCGAAAGATGGAGAGAAAAATTATCATTATTCAACGGCCTTTCCCACGGAAACTTGTCTTGCCGCTACATGGAATGCAGAATTGGTAGAGGAAGTTGGAAAAGCTTTTGGCAATGAAGCCCTCGAATACGGTTACGATCTTATTTTTGCGCCGGGCGTAAATATCCATCGCAATCCCAAAGACGGTCGCGTTTTTGAGTATTATTCCGAAGATCCGCTGCTTACGGGAAAAATGGCTGCATCTATGGTGAAAGGTATGCAATCTTTTGGCGTCGGCGCTACCTTAAAACACTTTGTCGCTCATAACCAACAGGCAAACAGAAGGTATTATAATGCCGTAATCAGTCAAAGAGCTCTGCGGGAAATTTATCTAAAAGGGTTTGAAATTGCGGTTAAGCAAGGACATCCCAAAGCCATAATGACTTCCTATAATCGTGTAAACGGTATTTATACGGCCGAAAATCCCGAATTATTAAAAATAATTACGCGCGAAGAATGGGGGTATGACGGTATGTTCCTTACCGATTTTGACGGCAAAGGAAGCGCCGCAGCGAAAATAAGAGCGGGTAACGATCTGTTAATGAGCGGGAATATGCAAGAGTACAATGAATTAAAAGCCGCTTTAAGAGATAAAACGCTCGATGAAAGCGCTATTGACAGAAATTTGCTTTACTATCTTAAATTTAAATATGGTTCTCCGCGTGAACTGGGATACCGGCCGACTTCAAAACCGGATTTGGAGGCGCATGCCGAAACCGCTCGCAGATCCGCAGAAGAAGGTATGGTGCTGCTCAAAAACAAAGACAACACGCTTCCCATGACTGATAAAAAGAAAATAGCTGTTTTTGGTAAAATTTCTTATTATTTAATTGCTTTCGGTACGGGCAGCGGAACGGTGCGTAGCGCAAAATACAGGGTGTCTGTCAATCAGGGACTCAAAGACGCCGGTTTTAAAATTGTAAACGAGTTGGAGAAAAAATATACGGATTATATCGAGAAAATTAAAAGAGAAAACCTTGTGCCTCCCTATTTTGATAATCCGAAAATGCGCAAAGATAACGGAATTGTCGGAAATCAAGCGCCGCCTCATTTTAAAAATCGCCTTGTGGCCTTTAGTAAGGAAAAAGTGTTATCGAGAGATGAGATTAAAAAATATGAAACCCAAACAGATGTCGCCTTAATTACGCTTGGTCGAAGCTCCGGCGAGAATTATGAAAACGGTTATTTGCCCATAACAAAAATTGAATTAGAGTTGATGCGTAATGTAAGCGAAATATTTCATGCTTCCGGGAAAAAAGTGATTGTCGTTCTTAATGTTACCGGCGTATGGGACTTGGCCGATTGGCAAGACTATGCCGATGCTGTATTACTCGCATGGCTGCCCGGACAAGAAGGCGGGCATGCTGTTGCCGATATATTAACAGGCAAAGTAAATCCTTCAGGGAAACTGCCTGATTCATTCCCTATAAAATACGCAGATGTTCCCTCGGCAGATACTTTTCCCGGGCTGCCCGTTGAAGAGCCGGTAAATTCTTTTTACAAGGAAGGCATTTATGTCGGTTATCGATATTACGATTCATTCAATGTCCCAACCGCTTATCCTTTCGGTTACGGTTTGTCATACACAACTTTTGGCTATTCTGATCTTAAATTAAGCGCTAAAACTTTTTCGAAAGCGATTAAGATTAGCTTAACGGTACAGAATACAGGCAAAAGGGCCGGTAAAGAGGTTGTGCAATTGTATCTTTCCGCGCCAACAGATGAGATTGAGAAACCGACGCATGAGCTTAAAGGATTTGCTAAAACAAAATTGTTACAGCCCGGAGAGAGTCAAACAATTTCTTTTGAATTAAATGAAAAATCACTGGCATCATTTTGGAGCGGCATTTCGGCCTGGGTTGCCGATAAAGGAGAATATGAAGTTCAAATCGGCGCTTCATCAAAAGATATTCGTCTTAAAGCAAAATTTAATTTACCGGAAAAAATAATTGTTGAAAAAGTTCACGATGTATTATATCCGAATTTTATGATGAAAGAGTTGAGCAGAATTCATAAATAATATTTCAGAAGTTTAATAATTAGTGAATCATAATGTTCGGATTTATCAAAGCGATGCCTCTGAGAATGTTTAACTATGAAAATTCTGTAATAATAGCAGTAGAAATTAACGGAAGATAAAATGAAAAAATCAATAATATTTTTGTTCGTTCTAATCACGCTGATTACATGCGCAAGGAATAAAAACGAGAAATATTTGTACCTTAAATTCCAAAAAACCATTGATTCGCTTTACAATGTCAATCAAGATGCAAAAGGAATTATGGTGCACATAGAATCGCCCATTAATAATATTTCCTGGAGTGGGGCCGCGGGTTACTCAGACTTTATTAATAAGCAAGTTCTTGAAGCGGACCAACCGGCGCTTATTGCAAGCAATACCAAGACGTACGTTTCCGCCGCTATTTTACGACTTGTTGAAAGGGGGGAAATTCAATTAAATCAACCGGTTAAACGTGTTCTAACGCAAAGGACTAAAGAGTTGTTTCTTAATGATGGTTATGATTTGGATTCTATTAAAGTAATACACTTGATGTCGCATACCAGTGGAATATATGATTATTGGGATGATAAATATGTCGATTTTGTTAATGCTCATCAAAAACATCGCTGGACAAGAAACGAGCAATTGAAATTGGCTGTAACGGCCGGTAAACCTATCGGGAAACCGGGAGAAACATTTAGTTATGCGGATGTCAATTATTTACTGTTAACCGAAATTATTGAGGTGATAACGCATAAACCTTTTTATAAAGCAATGCGTGAATTGTTGCGCTACAAAGAACTCGGTCTTAATAATACGTGGTTCGTTACCTTAGAGAAAATGCCCAATAACAGTAAACCTTTGGTACATCAATATTTTGAAAAATATAACTGGGATTCATATAATATTGATCCTTCATGGGACTTATACGGGGGTGGAGGAATCGCTTCAAACACGAGAGATTTGGCGCGTTTTTGCTATGATTTATTTAATGGAAAAGTTATAAAAGATACTTCTGTTTTTAAACGGATTTTTACTCATGTTAATACGCAAGATTCTACTCAAAGCAATTATCATTTGGGTTTAGCGGAATACAGCTATAATGGAATAAAAGGTTTTGGTCATGATGGATACTGGGGAACAGTTGTTGTTTATTTTCCCGAACTTAAAACTTCTATGGCCGTATTTGTTTTGGAAAGGCGAAAAAGTTATTTAAGCGGAAATACCATAGAAAAAATTATTGATATAATCAAGCCAAAGGTGGAACGTAGATGAGAGTATTTTGAAAAAGGAAAGGATTAAGAAACATAAAACTCCGTAGTAAAGAATTTAACGGGATAAAGTCAGTACAATAATCGTAGTAGGAGGTGAAATAATGTGAAAAAATTAACAGTGCTTTTCATTTTTGCGCTTATAGTATCCGTTTCCGCACAAAGTGCATTTTATAACGTTGTTGATTACGGTGCTATAGGCGACGGCAATACAAACAATAGCGAAGCTATCAATGCGGCGATTGAAGCGGCGGCAAAAAACGGCGGCGGCACAATCTATTTCCCTGCCGGCAACTATCTTTCCTATACGATTCGTCTTAAAAGCAATATTACGCTTTTTCTCGATAACGGAGCCGTGCTTATAGGCGATAAAGAAAGAGACGGCAAAGGCTACGACCTACCGGAGAAAGCGAAATGGTATTCAGCATTTCAAGATTTCGGACACAGCTATTGGAAAAACAGCCTGATTTACGGCGCCGGTTTGCATGACCTTGCCATTATCGGCAGCGGGATGATTTGGGGCAAGGGGCTACAAACCTTTGATAGGCCGAAGTTGAAAGGTTCCGCTAACAAGGCCATCGCCTTAAAAAATTGCCGCAATGTTACTATCCGCGATATTTCCATTCTTCATGGCGGGCATTTTGGGGTTTTGGCCACCGGTGTGGATAATTTAACCCTTGATAACATTCGCGTTGACGCCGACCGCGATGGTTTTGATATTGACGCCTGCAAAAATGTGGTCATTTCAAACTGCATTATCAACGCGCCAACGGACGACGGTCTCTGTCTGAAATCCTCTTTTGCTCTCGGCTATGCCCGCGTTACGGAGAATGTTACGATCAGCAATTGTCAGGTGTACGGTTATGACGAAGGCTCCTTAATGGACGGCACATTCAAAAAAGAATTCATTGACGAAGCGCCGAATGTAAATCACTGTATTACCGGACGATTAAAGTTCGGCACGGAATCCAACGGCGGATTTAAAAACATCACCGTCTCTAATTGTGTATTCGAACGTTCGCGCGGTCTTGCCATTGAAACGGCGGACGGCGGCGCTATTGAAGATATTTTGTTTGATAATATTACCATGCGCGATATCACCGATACGCCCTTTTTTATCCGGCTCAACGCCCGCATGCGCGGACCCGAAGGCGTACCGGTCGGCGTATGCCGGCGTATTACTATCAGTAATCTGAATGTTTATGATGTGGGCGGCCGGCCCAAATCTCCCGAACTCGGCGCCGCTATGGTGATGGGTATTCCCGGACATTATATCGAAGATTTAACCTTGAGTAACATTCGAATCTATTTCCGCGGCGGAGGAACAAAAGAGGCGATAGATAAGGATGTTCCGCAGAATGTCGATATGTATCCCGATCCTTATCGCTGGCATTCCATGCCCGCTTACGGTATTTATTTCCGTTATGTTAAAGGCCTGCGTGTGAGTAATGTTGTTTTGCGTTATATGACTAAAGACGAGCGTCCGGCTTTCGTATTGGACGACGTTCATGACGCTAAGTTCTTTCATATTGACGTTCAACAAGAAGAAAGCGCCCCTCGATTTATTGTGAAAAATGTAAGCAATATTTTTCTGCATGAGGTGGCCGGCATTAAGGATATGGAAATGAAGAAAACAGGAAATAAAGAATATTAACGGCTATGATATTTTTTATAATAAATTGATAAAAGGAATTGATATCTTGTTTATTAAAATTATCCGGACTTTAACTAAAATGATTGTGATTGCCATCTTCAGCTTGTATACCGGCGTTTAATACCGTATTTTGATTTAATAAAGTATATTTTTTGGCTCGCCGTTCTATTTTGTCACAGATAAATTATATTCTACGTTGCCGTATATAAAGTTTGTTGAAGATACAATAATTATAAAATACAAAATTTGAGGTAAACGATGAGAATTTCCAAATTTTTCTTTTTTTTAGTGGTATTGATTTTGATTATGAAAACTACCTCCTTAGCGCAGAAAGCCGTGATAACGGAAACGGAAGCGACATTTAAAACCTACCCTTTTTCCGACCCCGATCCTGTTGCCGTTAGCAGTAAGATCTATCCCTATTTTCGTTTCGATGGCTATTCAATCACCGGAACCGTGCATAAGTGGAAAATGGTAACTTTGGAAAATCCCTATATTAAAGTTTTCGTCATGCCCGAAATCGGCGGAAAGATATGGGGCGCAATGGAAAAATCCGGCGGTAAAATGTTCATCTATTATAACGATGTCGTTAAATTTAGAAATATTGCCATGCGCGGACCATGGACATCGGGCGGAATCGAAGGAAATTTCGGAATTATAGGACACACGCCGACAGGCTCCACGCCCGTGGATTACATGGTGCAAGAAAATAGCGATAGCAGCGTAAGTTGTTTTATTGGCGCATTGGATTTGATTACCGGCGCTGTTTGGCAGATGGAGATTCGTTTGCCCGCCGACAAGGCTTATTTTGAGACCAAAGTGTTATGGCATAACAAAACGCCCTTAAATCGTCCCTATTATCATTGGATGAACGGCGCCGCCCCTGCAAGAAATGATTTAACATTATTTTTTCCTGGCCGCGCTTATATCGGTCACAGCGGCGATGCGCATAGCTGGCCTTACGATAAAAGCGGTCGTAATCTATCGCGTTACAATGAAAATAACTTTGGGTCTTATAAATCGTATCATGTGCTCGGAGAATATGCGGCATTTTTTGGCGGATACTATTACGGAGATCATTACGGTTTCGGCCATTTATCTGATTACGGCGATAAACCGGGTAAGAAAATTTGGATATGGGGACTATCGCGTCAGGGAATGATTTGGGAAAATTTGCTTACAGATCAAGCCGGTCAATATATTGAAATACAGAGCGGAAGCCTCTTTAATCAGGCTGCCGATGCCAGTACATTAACGCCTTTTAAGCATTGCAGTTTTTCCCCTTATGCTACGGCTGTATGGAGCGAAAAATGGTTTCCCGTCAAAGGGACGGAAGGGATGAAAGCCGTATCGTCCTACGGCATTTTGAACGTTGAACATAAAGACGGTAAGCTGAAAATATATTTTAATCCTTTACAAAAATTAAATGACACCTTATGCGTTGCTGTTGACGGGAAAAATATTTATAAAAGATATATAGAATTAACCCCGATGGAAATATATTCCGATAGTACCGCTGAAAATTTGGGGGATAATTTTACGGTTTCTCTTGGGAATAAAATAAAATATTCATACGGGGATGAAAAGAAGAATTATTTGAATCGCCCGCTTTCTTCGGTGAAAAATTTTGACTGGAATTCGGTTCAGGGTTTGGCCGTAAAAGCTAAAGAGGCGGCACGCCAACTAAATTTGGAAAAAGCCTTGAACTTTTATAAGCGCTGTATTGAAAAGGATGCTAATTATCTTGACGCGCTAACGGGAATTGCCGAACTTTATTATAGGCGCATGGAGTATGATACGGCGCTTGTTTTTGCTAAAAGGGCGTTGGCTGTCGATACTTACGACGGTTTCGCTAATTTTATTTACGGTTTGATTAATAAAAAAATGGATTTT
>CAYRJN010000162.1:0-8779 GCA_964424545.1 uncultured Calditrichaceae bacterium | reverse complement strand
ATAGGCATAAAAATTCAACCATAAAACGGAACTAAAGCGGTGGAAATATATCATAGTCGTAACAAAACGCTGCTCATCGCGATCATTGTTGTTATACAATGTATCGGGCGTATCGTATTGTAATTTTATATAAGCAAAGCTTAAATTAAAGGTGTTGTCGGGATTATAAAGGTACTTACCGCTTAAATCCATCGCCGTTTGCCTTGTGCGGCTGTCTGTCCTGATATCCGAGGTTGTTTGGGTTTCGTCATTGGTGCGCAGAGAAAAAGCATATTGAAAACGGTTGCCGTAATGTAAATATCGTAATTGGTTTTCAATAAAAAAGATATCCCTATCCGTATAATAAGAAATACGGCTGGACTGTAAATTGGTGCGTAATAAAAATAAGTTGCGGGGCGTCAAATCGTAATAGAGCGTATTAAACAGCCGTTTTTTCTCGATTCGCGAGCGAATGATCGTTTCGGCGCCGGTGGAAAAATATTCACGTTGGCTCTCGTCATAATCAATATTAAGTGAATCGCGCGTTATAGGGCTAAACTTGCCGCTTAATTTTACGGAAAAGTTGTTATCGTGATTTTGACGTTCTTCAAAAATATCATAAGAAGTTAAAAAATTAATATTGGCCGTATAAATATCCGTTTTTAAATTGCTAAGATCGCCGCGCATACCCATATCCCAACCCCAGTCTATCAATGTTCTGTTTTTAGATTGTTGATAACCCACAAAAGGCGTTAGATAGATGCGTTTATTTTTTTGGAAAGCGGCTGAGATGCCCATAACATGATTCCCGAATTGATTATCGGCGGAAACTTGTTTGTCGCTTTGATACCAGCTTTTAACATAGGTCCCGACAGAAAAGTTTTTAAATTGGCGGTAAAAGACGCCGTCTAAAAAATTCTCATCGCGCCAGGCTTTATGACCGACTACGGGAATAAGAAGATTGCTGTGGAAGCTTTCGTTAAACTGCCACAGCCAATTATTATAATCCCCTTTTGCAAACTGCAAGCGCGTCATCCAGTCCCATGAATTGCTTAACTTGGAAAAATCCATGCCGATTCTCGATTGCAAAGGGCCGCGAGATACCTGATATAATTGAGCGTTGCTTTGGACTATTAAAGAAAAAAGTATTATAATCCCCGGCAAGTATTTATTTTTACTCGAAAAGATAGTGGTTTTCCTTTTTCTTGTTAAAACGGCTCCAAAAGGTAAATTCGTAAAGGTATCCAA
Organism: uncultured Calditrichaceae bacterium; assembly: GCA_964424545.1. Taxonomy (GTDB): domain Bacteria; phylum Calditrichota; class Calditrichia; order Calditrichales; family Calditrichaceae; genus JAUVIB01. The sequence goes on along the minus strand of CAYRJN010000162.1, from coordinate 7,552 downwards.
TAGGGATATAATCTACATTTAAAATTGAAATGATGCAATGAATGGTTCGAGAGGGTAGAATTAAAGATATGGTAATGCCCTAAGGTGTTAAAGAGATGCTATCCGCAATTATAACGGTCTATCCTTTTGGTAAAAAATTAATTGGAATATTATGTTAAGTCTATGGGGAAATCGGGCGCTGTAACCCCTTTTGCAGTGCAAAGGGGGAATCCCAAAGTTAAATTATTGTACAGGCTTTTCATTTTCTCGCGTAGAGATGAACAATAATGTTATTTTTTTAAAACCTAATACGATTAAAAAAGTATAGTGTCCGTGGAATTTTTATTTACATACTCAAAGTATAAAAGAATTTATAAAAAAGCTACTTTTTCCGCCATACATTATTGTCATCATTCACATCCGGAATTTTACTGTTGCCGAGTTCAACTTTATCGATTTCTTTTTTGCCGTTTCCAAATAAAAAGCGAAATGTACGATTGCCGTTTTTCCATATTTTTGCCGTTTGATATAACGAATCCTGCGCGCCGTCCGTGTAGGTAATTTTAACTTTTGCGGGGATCGGGATATTGCCCCATTTTTTGATAACCACGGAAAGCCCCGTTTCTGTAGGTTCAACTTTTTCGATAGCGAGATCGGGATACCCGGATTCAAAAAACCAGGGTTTCCAATACCAGCTTAAATCCTCTCCGCTCACATTGTCAAACGTGAAGAAAAAATCATAGGGAAGAGGGTGCTTGCCGTGCCAGCGGCGGATATATTCCTGAATGGCCTTTTTAAATACGTTTTTTCCGAGTAAATCCTGTAAATATTCATAAGCCATCGCCGGTCGGTTGTAAGAAGCGTTACGATAAGTAGGTCTGAAAACATTACCGCCGATAATAATGGACGGCGTCATCATCGGAACTTCCATTTCACCTCCGGCTGCAATCTCGTAATATTTGCAGGTACGCGAAACCGGATCATAATCGGGGGCCAGTCTGTTCTGCAGTACCAAGGGCAACATTTGCGCCCAGCCTTCGTCCATCCATGCGTATTTACGTTCGTTGGTGCCCATGTAAAAAGGAAAATAGGTATGAGTAATCTCGTGAGAAGTGAGATGAACGGTGCTTGCCCATTTGGAGGTTGAACCGTCGTTGACCATCATGGGATATTCCATGCCCCCGCGTCCGTTAAAAACAGTCATTTCAGGATAGGGGTAGGTTATCCCAGGCAATTCTTCAGATAAGTACTTAACGGTTTGGCGGGCTATTTTTGCTACGTCGTAAAAATCTTTTGATTTTTCAAGATAAGCGGCGCTTATAAATACATTCTTTATACCATTATCCAATTTTAAATTCGTACCGTCCCACAAAAAATGATAGCCTACGGCAAAAGCGAAATCGGGCACATACTCAGCGACAAAATGCCAAATATGGCGGCCGGTCTTTTTAAATATTTGACCGTTCGTATAATCTTCGGCCTTTATAATATGATTTATACTGTCCGATTGGTGAGCTTGATAATAACGGTTTAAATATTTTTCCGACAGCAGCTCTTCGGGATTCTGTAATTCACCGGTTCCCCAAACAAGGAAACTATCGGGGACGGTAATCTCCACATCAAAATTTTTAAAATCATTATAAAACTCCTGGTTCCCAGTATAAGAAAACCGATCCCAACCGTCAATGTCGTCGTATACGGCAATTTGGGGATACCAAAGGGCGATAAAAAACGATGAATCGGGATAAGCGCCCATGCGTATTTGGGAATGATTGGGCAGCGTGAACTCCCAATCGATATTAAAAACCGCTTCCGCCTGCGGTAAAATCGAATCGGGAAGAGATATTATCAGGTTAGTACCTTTTCTACTTATGCGCTGATTATCTTTTCCCAAATCAATCTCCGTATCATTTACCGATAATCTGTGTATTTTTACGCCTTCGCTAAGCGCCCGTTCGTCCATGATAAAGTCGCGAAAGTTACCTTTTTTATAAATATCCTGATATAATCGAAAGACGATGTTTCTTAAAGTATCCGGACTGTTATTTTGATAGCGAATCTCTTCTTTTCCCGAAACAATGCGGCTGGCGGGATCGAAAAGGACTTTGATATGGTAGTCGGTATTATTATTAATCCAATATTGCGGACCGGGTTTGCCGTCGTATGAGCGTGTGCCGCTTTCATAAGCTTTTTGAATATTGCGCGGTATATACAGCGATTGTGCGGATAAGTTAAAATATACCGCAATGAACAAATAAAGAAGTATTATATTTTTCATGATCCGGCGCCTTTCCGTTTAGATATATAATAATTAACTCTTCAAATAAAAAATTTCCGTCAAAATCGATATAATTTACGAAAAAATTGAATAAATATATAAAAAAAGATGAGATAAATTTAATATCAATCGGCTGGCGAATCACAAGATAATCGCAATTAAATTATACTTTTATAACAATAACATTATCATGGTAGTTGAATGTTGTATATATAATGGTTAATTTACTAAGGAATTCGAAATATATGCCGATATTTATTTAATGAAAACATCGCTTTGCAAATTGATTGATAAAAGCGGCATAGCTATTATTGAATGGCTTAAGCGGACTGTATAAAATTCGGCTTATTAAACTATTTAAAATTTATGGAATTAGAAAATTTAAAATTTCACAAAAAAATAACGGAGTTTAAATAAGTTATTTTTTAAATTTCGATACAAATAAATTAATGAGGAAATTATGCTGACCAAAAAACAAAAAATGGAACGGCTCGTTGAACTCGGGATCGAGATTAATCAAATCAGCGATTTGGATTTTATGCTTGAGAAACTGCTCAGCGAGGCGAGACATCTTTTTTCTGCAGATGCAGGTTCGATATATATCAAGACGGAAGATAAATTAAAATTCAGTTATTCACAAAATCATACGTTGCAAAAACGCCTTGAACCCGGTAAAAAGCTACGCTATACGACATTTTCCATTCCCATTGACAATAATTCTATTGCCGGTTATGTAGCCAATAACGGCGTTATCCTAAATATTTCGGATGCTTATAAAATTCCCAAATCTTATCCTGTGAGCTTCAACAGCAGTTTCGATAAAATGGTTGGATATCATACAAAATCCATGTTAACGCTGCCGTTAATTAACAGTCGTAAACAGATTGTGGGAGTTTTACAGCTAATTAACGCTATGAACGATAAAGGAGAAGTGGTTAAGTTTGCAAAAACGGACGAAGCCTTAGTGCAGCATTTTGCTTTGTATGCAGCGAACGCTCTTGAACGGACCCAAATGACCAGAACAACGATTATGCGTATGATTAGTATGGCCGAATTGCGCGATCCTAAAGAGACAGGGCCGCATGTTAACCGCGTGGCTTCTTATTCCGTTGAAATATTCGAGGCTTATGCCAAAAAAAAGAAAATGCCGTGTAAGGATATTGACGCCAAAAGAGACGCTTTCAGGATGGCGGCTATGCTCCATGATGTTGGAAAAGTTGCCATTTCGGATACCATATTAAAAAAGCCTGGCCGATTTACTGACAAAGAATATGAAATTATGAAAACCCATACCATTCAAGGCGCACAGCTTTTTAATGACGCACAATCAAAATTTGATGAAATTTCTGCGCTTGTGGCGCTGAATCATCACGAAAAATGGGACGGTACAGGTTATCCGGGTCATGTGGACGTTAACACAGGGAAACCGCTTCCCGGTTATGAGGATAAGAACAGCAAACCCAGGGGAAAGCGCGAAGATGAGATACCCCTTGAGGGGCGAATCGTCGCTATTGCCGACGTATATGACGCCTTGTGCTCGCGCAGAGTTTATAAAGAAGCATGGACGGAGGAGCATGTATTGGAAACTTTGAAAAAAGACGCCGGTTCGCATTTTGATCCGGAGCTGGTGGACATATTTTTTGATATTTATGATGTAATCAGCTCAATCGGCAAGCTTTATCCCGATAACGATTAAGGTCGACTCTTAATATTTTTATTATCTTTGGCGTCTTAACGTATACTTTTTGATAATGCCGAATTTTTAAATTTTAAACAACCTAACTGTGCTGAACCACAAAACAAACCGCTCAAAGCACGGGAATAAATTGTGCAATCCTTTGAAAAAAACAAAACAAGCCGGCGCTGTTATTACAATCTCTGTTGCAGCGTTAAGGAGAAATTCCGAAATTAGGCGGATAAATGGATTTGAATATCAACTGATGAATTGCATTTCAATTTTTTTATTTGCTATCCCGCCTTCGGCGCGCCTTGTCTGACTCAGTTGCAAGAGGATGTAACACATTGATTAAGAACATTGGGAATGAAATGACAATTGGACTAACCGAATATTAAATTGATTAATTAAAATACGTTATAATAATAAAATTCGGTTACTCATTAAAAGCGCGAAAGATCCTAAATTTAAGTAAAAGTAATATACCCGATAGTGGAGTTATATTAAATGAAAGGTCTTAAGTTTAGCGGTGTAAAAACAATAGAAGGCTGATTAAAGACAGAACAACAAAGTGTTATATCGTGTTTTAAGTAAAAAGGATAATGGCCGTGTCGTTGATAATTTTAACTCAAAAAGAGAAAAACCGTCTAGTGGAAATGTTTCTGCATTTGAAAGAATTGGGCGAGCGTTATCCTATGGCACGCGAAGAAGCGATGACCGCTCTCCGCTGTCTTAAAGCGATTCATTCCAATGCGATTGAAGATAAACGTGTTGATCGTATATTTTTACAGCTTTTACTTCATAAAGCAGGGGTAAAAGACAAATCCGGAATTTCGCAAGAATATAAGAAGGCTTCAGATGAGCTTATCGGGCAGGACAGGATGTTAAAATGGCTTGAATCGGAAGCAAAAAAGAAGACGGAGATTTCCATATCGCTGTTGTTGGAGATGCATCGCTTGATGTGCGGCAAAAGCTGGCCGGAAGGCGCCGGACAGTTTCGACAGACGGAGGTGCGTATACAGTTAATGAGTCATAGACCCCCGCATTACTCTGATATAGCGCAAATCTTTCAGCAGCAGTTTGCGGTGATTAATGAACAATTATTTGCGCATAAAACGGTTTCAATAGATAATTTTTTCGAAATCCTTGAGCTTTCAGCCAAAGTACACTATCTTGTGGCTAATGTTCACCCCTTTGAAGACGGCAACGGCCGCATTGCCCGCGGTATGGGGGATTATGTCATGCTGATTCATGGAATGTATTATGATGTAATCATGACCGATTATAAAAATTATTATCTCGATTCTATGGAAGAATGCAGTTTGATGAATTCCAAACCGTTAAGTAATTTTTTAGAATATAGTTATTTGGAAACATTAGGAAGAATATCGGGTTTATTCAAGCTTATAACTAAATAATAAATATAATGTTACAAATCATAACGGCTAATGCGTTAAATGACGTTTAGGGGTTAAAATACGGAACATCAGTCTATAGAGGAAATTAATGTCTGAACAATTGTTAATAGGTCTCGGTTCAATTATTTTATTCGGTATGCTTGCCCAATGGCTGGCCTGGCGTTTACATTTACCTTCGATTTTGCTCTTGCTTATTTTAGGCGTTGTAGCCGGTCCGGTAAGCGGTTTGGTAAATACCGAACAGATATTCGGGAATACGCTCTTTCCCTTTGTATCCCTGTCGGTTGGCATTATTTTGTTTGAAGGCGGATTAAGTTTGAAGTTTAGCGAGTTCCGCAATGTAGGTAAAATTATTCGCAATCTGATTACCATTGGGGCCCTGGTAACCTGGGCCGTTTCAACGACTGCTGCTTACTATCTTCTAAATCTTGAATTGAAATTGGCTTTGCTTTTCGGCGCTATTCTTATAGTAACCGGCCCTACTGTCATTTTGCCGTTATTAAGACAAGTCCGGCCGAAGGGGAATTTATATAGCATTTCTAAGTGGGAAGGCATAATGATTGACCCGGTGGGCGCCATCCTTGCCGTTTTGGTGTTTGAAGAGATTGTCAGCGGGGGATTCGAACATTTTTCAGCGGTTTCCGTTTGGGGATTGCTTAAAACATTAATTTACGGGTTGGGAATCGGCTGGCTTTGTGCAAAAATGATTATCATTTTTCTAAAGCGTTACTGGGTTCCCGATTTTTTACATAATTCGGTTACAATAATGATGGTCATTACAGCTTTTATCATCTCCAATTTATTGCAGCATGAATCCGGTTTACTGACCGTAACCATTATGGGTATTTTGTTAGCCAATCAGAAAAAAGTATCCGTTAAGCATATTGTTGAATTCAAAGAGAATTTACGCGTTATTTTAATTTCAACGCTTTTTATTGTTTTGGCCGCCCGCCTTAAAGCGGATGATTTTAGCCAATTAAACGGGAACACGGTCCTATTTTTAGGCGCGCTTATTTTTGTGGCCAGACCCCTTTCCGTTTTTATTTCCACTATCGGACAAGATTTGAATTTTAAGGAGAAAATATTTTTATCATGGCTTGCGCCGAGGGGGATTGTTGCCGCGGCTGTTTCGTCTATTTTTGCTATCGATTTGGCTTTAAACGGATACAGCGATGCGGAACGATTGATCCCATTAACTTTTTTTGTTATTATCGCAACCGTTACCATCTACGGTTTAAGCGCGGCTCCTTTGGTGCGTTTGTTAAAGCTGTCCGAACCGAATCCGCAGGGCGTCTTGATTGTCGGCGCCCATAATTGGGCCAGAGAATTGGCAAAAATTTTGACGGATATAGGTTTTCGTACGCTACTTGTGGATGCCAACGAGGATAATGTGGAAAAAGCGCGAGCGCAGCAATTGGAAGCGACGGTTGCAGATATTCTTTCCGACGAAGTGATTGACCAATTGAATTTAGAGGGCATAGGTAAGCTGTTCGCCGTTACTTCAAACGACGAGGTAAACGCTCTTGCCGCCCTGCATTTTGAAGAAATTTTCGGCCGCTCCGGAGTTTACCAGCTGCCTTATAAAAAGAAAAAGTTTAATGGAAAACAACGCATTCCGAGACATTTACGGGGGCGTTTTTTATTTGATAAGGAAATGACATACGAAAGAATAAGCGAAATATTTAATAGCTGCTCCGGAATAAAAACATTAGAGATTGATAAAGAAGAGGACGTGGAATTATTTAACGAAAAAACAATGCGCCCCTTGCTTTTAATAAATTCGCAAAATGATCTGATTATTTATACCGATGAACAAAAGCCGAAGCCTTCGTCATCTATGCGATTAATTTATATCGCCACGGCCTGACGGTTTAATTTACCACAAAAAGAGATAACGGGAAATGGGAATAGCAGCCGACCTTTCGATAATCGTTGCTGCCGGGCTGGCCGGCGGAATAATAGCCAAGATACTCAGGCAGCCGCTTGTTTTGGGATATATTCTCGCCGGAATATTAGTCGGGCCGTATACCGGTTTTATACCGATATCGGAAGTTCATAATATCAGAATTCCTTACATCTCGCAAACTGAAGATGCGGTGGTTTTAAAGACGAGACGAAGGGTTGTACCGGGGAAAACGGTTTCCGTCTCATTTAATAATTTCGTAATTTTATGTGCCGCTATATTATGTTCTTTTAACAAGC
>CAYRJN010000161.1:0-8868 GCA_964424545.1 uncultured Calditrichaceae bacterium | reverse complement strand
AGCGTGCGATTTTAGATAGCGCAAACCGAGTTTGTCAAACAAGTCGTAAAAAAATTGAAGTGAATGAACATTCATACGAATATAATCTTCAATAAAATCCTGATCTTGTAAAGCGGCGATAGCCGCAACCTGCGCCGGAATACTGGGCTCAAAAGGCAGTTTTACTTTCATTAAGTTATTGATCAATGTTTTATGGGCAAATCCGTAGCCAATGCGGATACCGGCCAATCCGTAAGCCTTTGAAAAAGTGCGCAGCGTAATGACGTTATCAAGTCTGTATTTCATGGAATCCGGGAATACGGGATCGTCTTGAGCAAATTCAAAATAGGCTTCATCCATGATAATAAGCACGTGTGAAGGCACTTTTTTGATAAAACTTAAAAACTCCTTGACCGTAAAAATGTTACCCGTGGGATTGTTGGGATTAGCAAGATAGATGATTTTTGTTTTATTCGTAATCCGGTCTGCAATGGCATCCAGATCATACCGGTACTCTTTGAGTGGAACGGTCACTAATTTTGTGCCGCGGGAGTGTGCCAGCACTTTAAAACCGATAAACGTACCTTGCGACATCAGCGCCTCTTCGTCGTCTAACATAAAGGTACGCATGATAACCGAAATGATGCCTTCCGAGCCGTGGGCAGTGATAACGTTGTCAATAAGAACATCGAAACGTTCGGCCAAAGCCTGTCGAAGCTCAAAACTAAGCGGATCGGGATAGCGGTTAATGTTTTTTAAAGAATCGATCATGGCTTGCACGGCTTTAGGCGAGGCGCCGAGAGGATTCTCGTTTGAGGCCATTTTAACGATCTTTTTCAGTTTGAACTGTCGTCGGATTTCTTCGATGGATTTACCCGCTTTGTAGGGCTGTAGGTCTTGAATATGCTGCGGAACTAAGGGCATATTTCCTCAATTGTTAAATTAATATGCCTCAATTTACTTATAAGAATTAACAATATCAATGGTAAAAAACGAGAACAAAGAGGATATGGTTAAACGGACCGTTAATTTAAATCATTAATTTCCGCCAAAAAAAATCATATAATTCATTATCCACATGATTACCTTTCATTGTTGTAAAAACTTCTTTTACCTCTTCTATTTTCATAGCCTTACGGTAAGGCCGTTCCATCATTAAAGAGTCGTAAATGTCGCAAATGGTAACGATTTTTGTCAATAACGTAATTTCTTTACCGCTTAGTCCGTTGGGATATCCGCTTCCGTCGCATTTTTCATGGTGGGAATAGACAACTTCCGCAACGTCGGTCATAGAATGCAGAGGGGCGCAAATATCTTTTCCTATGGAAGGATGTTTTTTTATTATTTCATATTCTTCCACGGTTAATTTATCCGGCTTACTTAGTATATCATCCGGTATGCCTATTTTTCCAATATCATGAATGTAGCCGGAGATGTACAATTGTTCGATTTGTATATCGGTAAGCCCCAAAGCTTTGCCGAATTTTCTTGCTAATATGGCAACTCGTTCGGTATGTTTGCCTGTTAAATCGTCCTTGGCTTCAACGGCCTTAGCGAGAGAAAAAAGAACGCTCCATGAATCGTCAAGTTTTTTGTTTAATTCGGATATCTTTAAAGATGTTTTGATTCTTGCTTGAAAAATATTGCGATTAAAAGGTTTTGTTAAAAAATCATCGGCGCCCGCTTCTATCCCTTTTATTTGGCTTTTATCATCGTCAAGCGCGGTAATAATGACAACCGGCGTTAAGCGTGTTTCGGGATTATCTTTTATCCTTTTGCATAATTCAAAGCCGTCCATCACAGGCATTTTTACATCGGATACAACCAAATCCGGTTTTTCGGACTGGAACGTTTCAAAACCTTCCTGTCCGTTGTCAGCCAAAATAACGTCATGCCCTAAGTCTGTAAGCAACATTTTTACAAGCATTTGAATTGATTTGGTATCTTCTACGACTAAGATTTTACTCATTATTTTCTTCCCCTAATTTCGATGGTTTTTGTTATGCGGGAGGCGCGGCACGGTTTATCGGAATCATTAACAATTAAGGTTACTTTATATTTTCCAGCCCTTTTATAATGATGACGAACTTTTTGTCCTTTGCCTTTTTCGGAATCGCCGAAATTCCAATTATAGCTTAACTGCTTTCCGTTTTTCGATATACTTTTCTCCGCGTCAAATAGGGCATAATCCGTTAGGCTTCCGGCGTAAAGGGTTCCCGAAACGCTGAAATCGGCAATTGGGATAGGATCGGATTCTAAAATAATTTCTTTTTCGGTTGTTTGAATGGCCTTCCCGCTAATTCTTAGTCTAATTGTTTCGCTTTTATTATTATCAGAAAGTCGATATGTAATGCTTTTCCCGTGGAGTGTTTTGCCGTTCGGTAATAACCACAAATAATTAGCTTGAGTTAAATTTGAAGATGAAATATTGATCTGAAATGTATTTAAAGGACAACCGAGAGGTAATACTGAAATATCTGTTTCGGGCAAACTTTTTATGGTGATTCGCTTTGTTTTTTCCGATTTATTATAATTATCGGATACGACCAAAGTAACCTGGTATTCCCCTGGATTATCCGGAACAAAATAAGCGGTTTTACCGTTCAACATCGTACCGTCGGATACGAACCATTGATAGGTAAGCACATTATTTTCTTTATCCATTGTCTTTGACGCGTCAAGAAAAACCGTATCACCGGCTAAGTATGTATGGCTGTCGCTTGAGAAAAATACTTCGGGCGGGTAATTGACATAAATATTTTTGATATATTCCGTTTTGGAGCAAGGAAGATTCATGTCGTCTTTAATGATTAATTTATACTGTTGCATACCGCTTTTTAGAAATTTTTTACGAACGAAAGGTTTTTCAATTACTGTATTATCGGAGAATTTCCATACAAAAGATACAATGCCGCCGATTTTATCCTTTATATTTTCAGGTGATAAAATGGCGAATTCATTAAGAGCTACCGTATCCGCCGCCTGGATAGTTACGGACGGTTTATCATTGATTGTAATACTTTTAATTAGATCGTTTTTAGAGCAAGACGAGGTTGAATTGGTTTTTACCGTCAACCTCACGGGGTAGATACCCCATTTTTTAAAGGTATGTTTTACGCTCCTTCCCGTCGCGACAAAACCGTCGCCGAAATCCCACTCGTAAGAAATGATTTTTCCGGAATTACTTTTCGATGCGGAGGCGTCCAAAAGCACCTCATCTCCTATACAAGCTTTTTTTACCATTTTAAACGTAGCTTTCGGCCCTTCAATAACTTCAATCTTCATTTCATAATAGTCGTAATTCTTATATGAACCTTGTTGATTGCCGATTATTTTCAAACGAACAGTATAAATTCCGGCTGTTTCATAACTATGAATAACTTTTTTGCCGTTGCCGCTTTTTCCGTCGCCAAAGTCCCACATAAAGGCGTTAACCACGCCGTCTATATCCGTAGAAGAAGATGCATCAAAATTTATAGGCCTATTTACACAAGTTGTTTTCTTGTCGACTGTAAAACTGGCTACAGGAGAATCGAAAACAGTGGCTAAAATATCGTCTTGCGATTCATTGCCGGGCAAACCGGAATTATCCGTTACCTTCAGCCTTACACGATATAAGCCTTTTCTTTCATAGCGATGTATGGGACTCATCTCCTCCGAAATGGAGCCGTCTCCAAAGTCCCAATGATATTTTAGAAGGTCTTTGTCTTCGTCATAGGATGCCGACCCGTCGAATAAAACGGTGCAGCCAGCGCATGATTCAATATTGGAACCGGCGTCGGCAACAGGCGGCCGATTAATATGTACTATTATATTATCCGTATTTTCGCTGTTTGAAAAGCCTTTATTATCAGAAACAATGAGTTTCACCGGATAGATACCGCCCTTTTTATAGCGGTGAAATATTTTTGGCCCGTTCATAACGCTTCCGTCGCCCAAAATCCATTTAAAACTCAGCAAATCATCATCGGGATCGCTGCTTGACGACGCGTCTAAGGAAATTTCAAAACGATTGGTCAATACATCATTTCCCGCAATAGCTATAGGCCTGCCGTTAACCCAAATAGTCTTTGTTATAGACTGTTTGGAATTCGTTAAACCTTTTTGGTCGTCTATAATAAGTTTAAGAGTATAAAGCCCTTCGTCTTTAAAGTGATGCGTAAATTCTTTTCCCTTGAAAATTTTATTATTTAATATCCATGCGTAAGACAAAGCGTCGCCGTCCGGATCATAACAGTTTTTTGCAGAGAAACGATAAGTTTTATTCGGATCGAGTCTTTGTGGTACGGAAAAATCCGCTATTGGCGCAGCGTTTACGTTAATTGAAACATCGTCATAATCAATTGCCGCCGGGTCATGGGAATCATCCGTAACTTTTAACAAAAACGAATAAGCGCCGCTGCTATTTAATTTGTAAGTAAAATGAGATTCCGTGGAAATTTCTTTCCCGTCCAAAAACCAGCGATAAGAAGCAATTTTGCCGTCCGGATCGTTCGATTGACGTCCGTCCAGCTTAAATTCTTCGCCGACAGCGACCAACTGGTTTTTTCCGGCATCGGCGATTGGCAAGGCATTGATAATAATCGTATGTGAAACGTTTGCGTATTGTGTTAGGGTATTGGAGTCGTCTATAATTTTAAGTTGTACGGTGTATGTGCCCGGTTTAATATAAGTATGGTTCACTGTTTGACCGCTGCCGCGATTGCCGTCTCCAAAATCCCATTGGTAGTCGATTATTTTACCGTCTTTGTCGTATGATTGCGATGCATCAAATTCGACGGGATTAATAGTGATTAGCGAAGGCGCTTTTATAATAGCTACAGGAGGAAAATTAATATGAACGTCTGTAATAGCCGATGCTGTTGATGAGCTCGTAGAAGAGTTATCGGTAACCGTTAGTTTTACATTATAATCGCCGGGTGCATTATAAACGTGGTAAACATTCATACCTGTGGCCGATTTACCATCGCCGAAATCCCATTCATATAATACTATTTTACCGTCTTTGTCATAGGATTTTGATCCGGAAAACAAAATCTTTTGTCCTGCTGACGAGGCTCTGTAGCTTCCGGCATCGGCGATGGGTGGAGAGTTGATTACAATTACCGTTGACGTTACAGCCGTATTATTTTCTACTCCGGAATTATCCGTAACCGATAATTTTACCGTATATTTTCCCGCTTTTTCGAACTGATGGCGTATGATTTTGCCGCTACCGTCTTGACCGTCTCCAAAATCCCAGCGATATCCTATGATTTCGCCATCGCTGTCTAACGATTGCGAGGCGTCGAAAATAATTGTTTCGTTAATCGCTCCTTTCGGCGGAGATTTTATAGTCGCGACGGGAGATGAATTTACGATAATTTCTTTATGCGCAGAACTAAGACTGTTCGGATAACCGGCATTGTCACTTACGATAACTTTAATGTTATATTTGCCGGGAACGTCAAACTTATATTTATAATATGGCTTTTTAGTGGTTATCTTTTCACCCATTATTTCAAAAATATATTTAATGATTTTTCCGTCAGAATCATAAGAATCGCCGGCGTTTAAGGTAACTGTTTTTCCCAAAGCAATAACAGAAGGAGCGCTTAATATGGCGACGGGCGGAGCATTGACGAATACTTCTTTGTCGTAAAAGCCATTTTGATCGACAAAACCGCTTTGGTCGGATATCGTAAGTTTTACTTTGTAGAAACCCGGTTTAGGAAAAATATGGGTTGTTTGAAGCCCGCGTCCCTTTGTGCCGTCTCCAAAATCCCAATAATAAAGACCGTTTTCCGTTTTGTGAAAATTACTTAAAGAGGCGTCGAATGCTATTCCGTTTTTTTTATCTATCGCATGATAGATGAAACGTGCAAGCGGTCGTTTATGTAGCGCGCCTTGATAAAAAGGTAAAATGAATGGGATTTCTTTGCCGTTTTTTGTGGAAACGGAGAATCCTACATTGTTATTTGGGGCGCGTTTTCCCAAACCGGCTACACAGGATAAAACCTGACCCGTTTCTTCCATTGAAATTTTTATTTTTGTTATCGAAAAAACGGCGTTGCCGGAAGATTTTAGAATTATATCTGATCTAACGGGTGTAATCAAATGCATGACGTCATAGTCGGCGTCAAAATTCTTTATAATAATTTCTTTGGTATTTTGCGGCGTTTGAAAGGGAAGATACGAAACAATATTTTTTTTGGGATTAATACGTATTACAGGACGGTAAACAAACCATTTTCCGATAGGATCATTCTCTTTTTCCGAGCGGCTAACATTGAAGAGAAACAGATTTCCGTCATTTCCATTAATTGACTTTATGCGAAGTTTAAGATATTTTTTGTCGTTTATTACCGGTATTTGAGCGGCGTTGACGGAAAAAAGGGTCTGCCACTTATTGTCATAATCGAGCGATTCTCCGATAGTGATACTGTCAAGTAAGGCGCCTCTGCCATTACGATTAGCGAAAGCTATTTCGCTATATGAACCGGCAAATAATTGGTATGAAGTATGAACATTCCATTGACCATATTTTTCATCCCATTCGCCACCGCAGTCGGCGTCAAAAATACGGATATATAACATTGATTCGTAATTTGCGGGCACCGTTATGAATATGTATAAACTATCGCTCATATTGCCGGAACCGGCCTGTCCTTTCGGCCCGAACTGACAAAGGAACGTTTCATTGTTGGCAAAACTTAAGGATAACGGAATTACTAAAAATAAAAACCATTTTTGCAACATAAATATGCAGTCTCCTAATAGCTTATTTTAAGATAATTTTTATTGTGTCGGAATAGACAACGCTGTTAGTATTAATCTCTTTTACCAATAAAGGAAAAAGATTTATTCCTTTATTAAGTTTTATGATTTTTTTAAATTTTTTATTCTTTGTTCTATACTCTTTATTATTTAATTTAACGATATAATCCCGTTTGAAAACAGATGTAATTTCCGTTATTTCCGATTGACTCTGTTTCGGATAATTAAAGGAAAAATTTTCAGGCTGTAAGCGTTGTACGGAGAATTTTTTTTGTGAAGAAATTCCTTGAGGTGATTTAACTTCAATTGTTATTAGATTGTTGCCGTTTTTTAAAGGAAGATCAAAAAAGGTGGAATGCTTTTTTGCCTTGATAATCCGGCCGTTATTAATTGCAATAGTATTGCCTATTTGAGTTTCGATTTCAATTCTTATCGAATCGCCGTTTACTTGTTTCCTTACGTATAAAAACGGTTTTGATAGTTCAGACCTGTATACGAACTGGGCGGCTGGCGAATAGTCGCCCGGTAAACCTTCTTTGTTTATTGATCTTACGCGCCAATAATAAACGCCGTCTTTTAAGCCCGATACGATCAGCCTATTACCGCGCACCTTTTTATTAATAAAAATATTAGTTTGAAAAAATTGATTCGAGGCTACTTGTATCTGATAATTCACGGCGTTTTTAACTTTATTCCAGGTCAGCGTATATTCTTCTTCACAAGTTAATTTACCGGGCGACGGTAAAAGTTTGATGGGGTTTGAAGGCGGTCTCTTATATTTTACTTTTAACCCCTCGTTTTTTTTAATTGTTACCGATTTACCTGCGGACGCTATTTTAATAGTTCCGTCATAGTTAGAAATACTGACATCCTTTTGTCGGTTACGTCTTAACCAGAATGACTTTGATTTTATTGAGGTCTCAATTTCCGGAATATCAACGTTGAAATTCTTAGGACTTCCAGCGTTTACCAGAGCTTGAAGATCCCCGTTAACCAAAACGGTTACGGCGGTGCTTTCTCTTTTTAGACGATTTTCCCGCATCTTTTTTATTAAGATCATGGAATTTTCATCGAGAAAAATATGTGATTCGTCTTTAAAAATAATATCGGCGAAAGAATTCATCATGGTTCGTACTTTATCCTGTTCTCTTAGATTTTCATCCTTTGTCAAATGTATCCAAGAAAAATGTCCCGCCGGTTGTTTATCAACATCGCCTTTTAAATCATAGACCTTAGCTTCTACTTTTTGATTGGCCGCTTTATCGCATACAGATTCGATTTTATCAAGTTTTTCAATTATTTGTCGATTTAATGTTTCCGCTTTTTTTATAGCTCCCGTTTTAAAATATTTATCGGAATTAAATACATTTGTTTTTACAAAATTCATATCGTCTTTAGCAAAAACTTCCGCACCTTTTTTTATCACATCCGACAATTTTTTCTGAATTTTAGGGTCCGTTTTAAGAAAATATTTTATAGAAGAAGTCGGGATTTGAATTATGGCGCCTTTTTTTATTTCCCCGATATCCGTATAGCCGTTATATCGCACAACAGCATACCATACATCTGATAATTGAAATTTGTTTTGACAATATTCTCGTAAAGCTTGGGCATTTTCATAACGATAAGGCTCGTCTCCTTTAACGGAATTAATAGTGAGAAGAGATATCGCGCTTATTAAAAATATTAATGGATTCGTTTTTATTTTCATTGTCATGCCGTAATTTAAAATTAGTTGCTTATATCGAATCGTTATAAGGTAATGCTATGCCGAATTTGGAACCTTTGCCTAATTCGCTTTCCAAATATACGTAACCGCCCATCTGTTTTGCGCTTTTTTTGACTAAAGCCAGTCCCATGCCTGTTCCGACTACATCCTTAATTTTGGGATTTGATTCTACTCTAAAAAAATTGTCAAATACATTGGGTTGATCTTTTTCCGCAATTCCATAGCCTTGATCAATAACTTCAAAATAAAAATAATGTTCATCCTTGTATAATTTAGCGGTAATGTCGGTATTTTCGGGGCTATATTTTATGGCATTGGTAATATAGTTATCGATAACGATATCAAAAAGCCGTATATAAATAGAAGTATCGATTTTTTCTTCACAAAATTCGGTTTTTAATGTA
>CAYRJN010000160.1:0-8872 GCA_964424545.1 uncultured Calditrichaceae bacterium | reverse complement strand
AACCCCGGCTACCTGGGCCAGAACCAGGCGTCCTGCCACTAGACGATCCCGCAATAATTAATAACGAATTTATAATTTACTATCAATTTTTAATTAAGTCAAAAAAATTATAGCAAAAAAAAGGAATCGCCTCAATATTTACAACGAATTTTCCGTCATTCTACGACTTAATAAAAAAGACGCCCGCAAATTGACAGAGATTTAAATAGATTCCACTTTAGAGCAGCACTTCATCGCAGACATCGCTAAGTACTTCAAGACCTTCACGCAAAGCCTCTTCGGTGATATTTAAGGGTGGACTGATTTTGATACACATCCCCCCTACGCCAACCGGAGCGAACATCAACAAACCTTTTTGAAAGCATTTTTCATTAATCGCCAAAGCGGTTTCCGAATCGCCTTCTTTGCTGTTTTTCTTAACAATTTGCATACCGGCGACCAATCCTTTACCGGAGACAAATCCGATTTGCGTTGTATGTTTTTGCCTGATTTTCTCCAGACTGTCCATTAAAATCGATTCCAATGAAGCGGCATTTTCCGTGAGCTTTTCCTCTAACAACGCTCTTAAATTGGCGACAGCCGAAGCCACAGGCAAGGGACTGCCGGAATGTGTGGAGGTCATGCTTCCCGGAGGATACAGGTCCATCACATCGTTTCTGCCGATTACGGCGGCAATCGGCAATGAAGACGATATACCTTTTCCACAGGCGATCAAATCGGGTTTTACATCATAATGTTCAAATGTAAACCATTTCCCGCTACGACCAAAGCCCGCTTGTACTTCGTCATAAATCATCAAAGCGTCGTTTTCCACGCAAAAATCTTTTAACTTTTGGGCGTATTCTTTTGGCAAAAAGAAAGGCCCTGCGCCCTGATAACTCTCCGTAATAACGCCGGCCACATTTTTATAATCAACCCCCAAATCGTTCAATGTTTTTAGAAAGACATCGAAACTTTGGTCTTCCTGAAAAAAACCGTCGGGAAAGGGAACATTTACAAATCCATTATCAAGATTAACAATCCACTCCTTTAACGCGGGAATACCGCCTGCAAGCTGCGCGCCAAGCGTTCGCCCGTGAAAAGCGTTTTTAAAGCTGACGATCACGTTTTTTTCTTTGCCGCCTTTTTTAATACCGTAAGTACGCGCAAGTTTAATGGCATTTTCCGTCGCTTCCGAACCGGTAGTTAGCAAAAATACTTTATCCAATCCTTCAGGCGCATTTTCGGCCAACAACTTTACCAATTCTGCACGCTGCTCATGCAAAAAGACATAAGTTGATATAAGTTTTCTATCCAATTGCTCCTGCAACGCCTGCATAATTTTATGGTGGGAGTGTCCTGCATTGGTAATCAACACGCCTGATGACCAGTCTAGCCACTTATTGCCCCATTTATCATATATCTGAAAGCCTTCCGCTCTATCCCAGATAACGGGCGGCTGCCCCTGCATGGAACGCGGTTCGTATTTTTCACACTGCTCGATCAGCGGCAGCGATTCCGGTACAGGCAGTTTCGTCTGTATTTTTCTATATTTCGTATCAATTTTTTCAACATCCACGGGAATTCTGTTATATGTGGCCATTTTTACCTCTCTTATCTAAAATTTATTTTCGGATTGTCGCCATATTCAATTTGCACATCCCGTCCATCGTTTAAGATAGACATACGTCCGGCCTCCACGACTAACTCATTAAACGAACTGTTGGCCGGCGTGGCAAGAATACCCTCTTCATCAATAATTTTGATCATTTCCTGACGTTTTGCTAATTCGTCATTATCAACGCGTTGAGCACCCTGCACCAAACCTTCGATGCTTCGATAACCGTAACCTACCGGCGTTAACCCCTTTCCGCCGCGCTCCACTAATTTAAAATAATCCGGACTCGGTTCATTATAATAAGTATCTCCGGGATGATCGCCTTTGGTAATATAAGAATGTTTAACGCCGCGATATTGGTCGTCGTGAAAAATTAATCCGCCGTCATGTTCGCCGCGGGTAAACATCCACAGCCCCTGCGAATTACCTCCTGCCGCTACATTGGGATAACCCATACCGTTAAGTACGGCAAGCGCGGCACCGTTTTCCCAAATAACCCTGGCGTTAGTCCATAAAAAGCCCTCTTTACCATTAGGATACCTTTCCTTTACGCCGTAAACAGACACACGAACGGGCAGCAACCCGGTAATTACATGAACCTGATCTATATAATGACAACCGACGTAAGAAAACATATCGGAGTTTTCCACCGTACACCAATTTTGAAAGTTAGAATCGCGGTAGTACCACGGCTCCATCAAAGTGGCGTATCCAAGACGAAATTCGCCCAGATCTCCGTTGCGATATTTCAAACGTGCCATGCCCACGCGATCGTCAAAACGTTTATGATATTCCGTGCCCACAAAGAGACCTTTTTCATAGGCAAGCGTTTCCAGCTCTTTAGCCTCTCTATAACTCAAGGTTAACGGTTTCACGCTGATAACATGCTGATCATGCTGCAAAGCGTACTTAATGGTTTTGTAATGCATTTGATCGGGTAAAGCTACAAATACGATTTGCCTCGGTTTCAACGATGCAATTACTTCTTCGTTCAAATCGGGAAAATTTTTATCTTCCGGCTCTCTATTAAAATCGGGGAACGGTATAAAATTTTGCTCAGGGAAAGCGCTTTTTAAATCTTCGTTTTCAGCTAATCTTTTAAGAGGCGGCGTATTTAACGCGCAAACGGAAATTTCATTGATATAGTCAAGACGCTGTAAATGATAAAGCGAGGGCAATATTTGCATTTCCGTAATCATTCCGCCGCCGATAACCGCAACATTCATACTTTTTATATTTCTGTTAATCATAAATGATTCTCCAACAAACTTTTCTTATACAAGATTTATTTTTATATTCAATTGTTGTAATTCATTCGAATACGCGCCGGATATTTTTTTATCGGTAATAATGCGATCCACTTCATTTAAACCGCCTATATAGGCCATTGCGTTTTTACCGAATTTAGTTGAATCGGCAATTAAAATCACTTCGGATGCGGCTTGTATCATAAGGCGGTTAAGCCTCGCTTCTTCATAATTATAGGCGGTTAAACCTTTTTCAAGATCGATTCCGTCTACGCCAAGGAAAAGTTTATCCGCCACCGTATTGCGAATCACCTCTTCGGCGAATCCGCCGGAAAAAGCAAACGTCTCTTTATTAAAAACACCGCCGATCAAAATGAGCTCATTTTCGCTATTGGCGATTTCGTTTGCCACATTGAGCCCTCCTGTAATCACTTTAATCCCCTTTTTAAACTTTAATTTCCTAGCAATATGAACGGCTGTAAATCCGAAATCAAGAATAACGATATCGCCTTCGTTAATCAAAGAAACGGCAAAACGAGCGATACGTTCTTTTTCTCTTAAATGTATCTTTTCTTTTTCAGAAATAGAAAGTTCGCTCATGGCACTTCTGTTTAAAATCGCCCCGCCGTGTACGCGCGTCAATACACCCTCTTTTTCGAGAAAGTCCAAATCCTTGCGAATAGTAACGGACGAAGTATTAAATTGACGGCATAACGCCCCGATTAGAACGCGTTCCTCCGTTTCAATTTTCTTTTTTATGAAATCTCTTCGTTCTGCATTTAACACAACACGACCTTCTTTGCATTTCTTTTTATTTCGTTTTATTGTTTATTGTTTCTAATTTAATACAGATATATTGAGTTTGCAAATATTTTGAAATGGATAAAAAGAAAAAAGAAAGAAAAATAGAGTCAATCAAATCGGTTAATACGGACAAATTTCACCAAAGTAACGGGATTTGAAATTTATAAACAGCGAATACAGCTTGGGCAAACGGCTAAATAAACCAAAGATTACTATTAAATCGGAAGAGATTTAGTTGCATTTTGAGGAATAATATTTTCTTTCCCCAATGAAATATTGGCATTATGAAAGCGATATTGGATATCGTCTTTTATACCGCCCAGCCGCACCGTCGCGCTTTTTAGATCTGCTATTTCAGTATCCGTAACGATTATTAAAATATTTCCGTCCGTTTCAGCCGATCGTACGCTGTATTCCCGGCCGTTATCGCCGACGATAATTTTTTTACCTCTGATCAAATTCTCACAATAGGGCGATGCAATTCGTTGATCAAAGCTTAATTCCAACGTTGTGTTATTTACCCTTCTAATCTCTTTCAATTGCGGAGGGTCTTCATAAATTTCCGATCGAATGGAAAATTCATAATAAGTTGTGGACGATACATGCAATTGCTCGCAGGTCTTATAAAAAAGCGTCCGCCAATTTTTACTTTTTCTACTCCACTCAAAGGAGCCGATATCGGTTTGTAGGGCTACGGGCATATCCGCATCGCTTTCCCAAACAGCGTCAAAAAACGGTTGATAGTGAGCGACATAATCGCCGTCCATTGCGGACATCCAATCCGGCCAATGTGTTTGAATAAAATGCATGTCCGGTTTTACCAAAGCAATCATGGAGCGGATGTCATTTCCCTCCCATTCCCTAAGCGTCTCTACAGGATCGCCGAATCGTCCGTTATCATAAACGCCCAAGGTCCAGGTCGCGGCAAATTTACCGGGACATTTTTCACGAAAACCTCCCGCGCCGTTAATGACCTCATTATAAAATTCATCTATCGTTTTTACTCTAAAATCAACTAAATCATTATATAGATCGGGGCGCTTTTTGTAATAAGTATCGGCGGCGCCGTTCTCAAATTCAGGAAATTCCTTATTGGCGGTTTGTTCTTTAAAAGCTTCCTGAAACGCCGGCGATATGTCGGCGTAAACAACCGGGTCCTTTTCAAGCCCGTCATAAATCGGATACATGGCTCCGGCAAAAGTAAATCCGTCAAAATCGTAATCATTAACCACATTTACTACACGTTCCTTCATCCAACGGGCATAATCTTTATGAACAAAGGACATAAAATTATATGCTTCCAATGTTTGACCTCCCGTCGTAAAACGCATTTTCCACTTTTCCCAAGCAGCCGGTCGCTCGTCTATCGGCAAATATGCGCCGCTGGCGATGATTAATGCAGCCACGGGAATATCTCTATCGTGCAAAGCGTCAATAATATCCTTATCAATGGCCTTATCGGAAGTGATAAAATAATAAACGCCCTCAATACCGTTAGCAATGATCTCATCGGCTATACTACGAGGCGTACGATCGCGATACAGAGGAAAAGTGGGATCAATTTGTACGGTGTGAGCTTGAAGCATTTTTTTAGAACGGGACGATAATCCTCCGATTGATATTTCCAGCAAATCGGCAGTGTTTTTACAACCGTTAAAAACCGATAATATGCTAAAAAATAAAAAGTATAATATAAAAATATTTATATTTTTCATAGTCCCATACCATTTATACAACCGGATAAAGGCGGATTTGAGATTTGAGGTAAAAAGTGATCTTGTAATATTCAATATTCTCTATGCCGGATAAACGTACATAAAAAGCAACATCGTCTCTTGTTTTATGCGCCCTTTTCACCTTAGCGCCATATAAACAAAAAAAGGGATTATGAACGTTTATCACAACCCCTTGGTTTTATTATTGTACCGGAGGTCGGACTCGAACCGACACTCCCCAGGGGGAACTGGATTTTGAGTCCAGCGCGTCTACCAATTCCACCACTCCGGCAACATTTTTCAGATTTTGTAATTTATTGCTAATTCATAAAAAAGTCAAAAGAATTTAACCCGCGAAGTTCATTACTTTGATAGGATTTTATTTTTGCTCGCGGAAATTACGCATAGTCGTAAAATGGAAACGGATTTTATCCGTTTTAAGAACAAGGCGTTAAAACACCGTTCCTATTTCATTTTCATCTTGCCCGCCAGTTTCATTATCATTTTCATATTAACATCGTTAAAACGAACGATATTTTTGCCGTTATGATCTTTCTTAAACGCTTGCGCTTCAGTAAAGCTTTTAAAGGGTATCAATTCGTTGCCCATCGGCCCAAACACATTTGAACCGGTAACATAATAGGCGCCTTTTGCATTTATATATTTTAGAGAATAATAATCCTTCACCAATATAGAGTCTATGTTATGCGGTGACTGAGCGGTATCCAATAAAATTTTAAACATACAACGAGCGCCGTCAAAATACATCACGCCTTTATCTTGAGATACAATTTTTTGTTCCCATTTAGGATATTTTGAGGTACTCATGCCGCAATTGGCACAACGATGTTCCCCTGTGTTTTTACCCGATACCCTTTTTTCGTCACCCCCACAGGCCGATAAAAAAATAAGCCCGATTAACAATGCCAATTTAAACCTTTTCATTTTTCATTTCCTCTAATATTTTTAAAATTTGTTGTTCATTAACCCAGCCGATGATTATTTTAAAAATTATTCCTTTATCGTTTATAAAATAATTCGTCGGCAAACCTGTAACGCCGTAAATTTTCGACATGCGCAGATCTCCATCCATCACCATGGGAAAAGAGATATGATAACGCTTAATAAATTCGCGCACATGTCCGGCGCTTTGCCCAACATTTACCGCCACAATCTCAAAATTTCTATCCCGCAAATTACGATACGATTCTTCAAGTTTGGGAAACTCGGCTCGGCATTGCGAGCACCAATCCGCCCAAAAATGAATCAATAAATATTTACCGTAATATTTTTTTGTGGATATTTTTTCCCTCTCCGGCGTATATAAAGAAAAATCAGGAGCATGTTGTCCGACCTTTATCCGTTGTTTATCATTATTACATGAAAATAAAATCAAAACGAAAAAAAGGATTGTTATTGATAAATATTTCAAAATATTAACCTTAAATTCACCATGTATAACCATAAATTTAAAACTATTTTAACAATAATGAAACAAATTTGTAAACAAAAAATAAATTCGTCCGATAATATAGTAATATAGGATTAAGGAAATACTCTCATTATATAAATAATTTATAAAAAATGGAAAAAACATTAAAAAATCTGCGCGAAGAATTGGAACAATTACGTAAAGAAAATGAACATCTGCGCAAGATTAACGCCGCTATCCTAAATCACAGTACAAACCAAGAAAATATTAACACACCGTATTTTCCCGATCAGCAAAAACAATTTTTTCAATTGATAGAATTTTTACCTCTCGGAGTAGTTATATATGATACTAAAGGTAATGTTATTTATGTTAATAAAGCGGCTCTTGATATTTTCAAAATCAGCAATCCTGATATTTTTCTAAATGCAAATTTATTGGATAACCTTCCCGAATATGAAAAGCGAAAGATTAAATCACGATTTGAGATGATCTTAGACGGCAAATTCGTACCAAAAATAGAAGAAAAAGTATACGACTACAGCGGCAATTTAATGGACCTTGAAGTCATTTCTCAAAAAGTCAACTTTCAAGAAAGCACAGGGGTAATGACGATATTTTCCGATATCACTCATAGAAAATTAACGGAAAAGACCTTAAAAGAAAACGAAGAAGCCTATAGACATTTTTTTGATCAATCGCCCGACCCCATAGCAATTATAGCTAAGGATAAAATACTATCATATAATAAAGCCGTTATTAATTTTATAGAAGAAGAAAGTTCCAACAGTTTAATTGGACGTTCCATTGACTGTTTTCTGCATCCCGATTACCGCGATAAAATACACAAATTATTAAAAGCAATCGATTCCGGTATACAGTACGATTCAATGGTTAAACTTATTTTTGTCACCCAAAAAGGCAAACACAAACATGCAGAAGCGGGCGCTGTCCAAACTTATTTTCAGGGACAAAAGGCCATCCAGGTTGTTTGGCGGGATATAACAACGCGTGTACAAACTTATAATAAACTTAAAGCGTCGGAAGAAACCTATCGGGAGCTGTTTAATAACGCCAACGAAGCAATCTATATTCAGAACAGAGATGGTAAGTTTATTGACGTTAATCAGGGCGTTATAAATATGTACGGCTTTCCCAAAGAATATTATATCGGTAAAACGCCTTTTGATTTGGCCGCTCCGGGAAAAACCGATATAAATCAAATTATGAAACAATTTCACAAAGCTTTCAACGGCGAACCTCAACAATTTGAATTTTGGGGAAAGCGAAAAAACGGAAAAATATTCCCAAAAATTGTTCATTTATATAAAGCGCGCTACTTTGGAGAAACTGTCGTTTATGCTTTTGCCATGGATATTTCCGAAATAAAAAAGGCGCAGTCAAAAATCAAAGAGAGTGAAGAGCGCTTTAGACTGCTATTTAAACATGCCGCCGATTGTATATTAATTTTTGATCCTAATCAGGGAAAATATCCTATTGTCGTGGACGCTAATGAATCGGCGTTGAAAGCTTTCGGTTATAAAAAAAACGAGCTTATCGGAATCTCTGCCGACAAAATCACCGGCAATGAATTCTTAAAAAAGGCACCCGCAAGAATAAAAAAGCTGCGGCAAAATCGCGTTTTAATATTCGAAGCTAATCGAATTCGCAAAGACGGCTCTACTTTTCCCGTTGAGATATCAACGCGAATAATTAAAATGAATAACAAAAAATTAATCTATTCTATCGAACGTGATATAACCGAGCGTAAAAAAGCAGAGCAGGAAATCACGCGTCTCGCAGCGTTAATAGAACAGATTGACGCTATTGCTATGATTACAGATCTGAACGGTTATGTTGAATATGTCAATCCGGCATTTCAAACCATTACGCAATACAATCAAGATGAAATTATCGGTAAAAAGTCGAATATTTTAAAAAGCGGCAAACACTCCTCAGATTTTTATCAACAATTATGGACAACCATTAAAAACGGCGAAATTTGGCATGATATTTTAATTAATACCAAAACTGAGCGATTTATTTTAGATTGAAGATATTTTGACAAAATTTTCCA
>CAYRJN010000159.1:0-8878 GCA_964424545.1 uncultured Calditrichaceae bacterium | reverse complement strand
AGTTTGGAAATGTTTGCGCTTAACGATAAAAATATATTTAATATGCCGGCAATCGGAATTTTTCAAGCGGAGTTGTTGGATTTTGTTGTGGAAAAACTATCGCAATTGATAAGAAATACCGATCAAAATTTACAAACGATTAAAATCGGCACGGCAAAAATACATTTAAAGAAGCTCAACCGCAACAGACGCGGTAATCCTCTTGTGGATAACGACTTGACCGTTACGCGTATCGATTTAAAAAGCGGTGGTCCGCTTGCCGTTTTGGTGAATTGGACGGCGCATCCAACGATTATGAGCGCTAAAGATATGTTTGTTTCCGCCGGCTGGCCCGGATATATGCAGCGCGAAATAGAAGGTTGTATCGGCGAGGGCGTTATTGCCATGTATTATAACGGCGCGGAAGGGGATCAGTCCGTTATGGCCAAACCCGCAGGCAGTCATTATGAACAAGCGGAGATTTACGGTAGAGCCATAGCGGTAAAAGCGTTAACATTATACCGCAGTATTGTTCCGGTTAAACACGTAGTCTTTAAATATAATTATGAAACAATCGATCTTCCGCCCATAAAACCTCATCCGCAATTTATGGAAACCGGCGGTAAGGAGTACGGTTTAGACGAAGAGAAAATTCAAATTCTGCTTGATCAGGTTTTGCCGCGAAAAACATCTATTTCCGCGCTGCGATTAGGTAATCTTTTACTTGTGGGCGCGCCGGGAGAATTGATAGCCGAGCTCGGCTTGCAGGTTAAAGATACTCTGGAAAAAGACGGTATCGATTGTCCTGTTATCGGCGGACTTGCCAATCAATGGATAAGTTATATACTAAGTGAACACGAATATCAAAAGGGGGGTTATGAAACCAGCGTCAGTTTTTACGGAAAAAACTTAGGCAATGTGATCGTCAACGGTATGCTTGAAACCGCCCAACCTCTTATAAAATAAAAGGTGAAATAAAATGAGAAAAACAATTCTAACATTAATTTTCATAGCTATTGTTTCCTTACTCTCTTGCTCGAGTAAATTTAACAAGGACGGCTCGCTCAAACCGCCAAGCGGATATCCGAATGAATTTCTACTTAAAGCCGCTTATTTTATCGGACTGGTTGATTTAAAAGAAACGGAACCCCCGATACCGAATGACATTGTGGAATATAAAGATATTGTATACAAAGAAACATCGAGCAGAGCGTTAAAGCTTGATATTTATCGTTTGAAAGATTTAAAAAGATCCGCTCCCTTGCTGGTGTTTATTCATGGTGGGGGCTGGCGCAAAGGGGATAAACATGATTATCTAGCGTATCTACTCGATTATGCTCAAAAAGGCTATATAACGGCTACCGTCGCCTATCGTTTTAGTCAGGAAGCGCATTTTCCCGGAGCGCTGTTGGATGTAAAATGCGCTGTTCGCTGGCTTCGCCGTCACGCAACACAATATATGATAAACGCCGAAAAAATTGCCGTTATCGGCGGCTCGGCGGGAGGGCATCTCGCATTAATGGTCGGATATACATCCGATATTCCCGAGTTTGATGCGGAATGCGACGACAGCGTTTCATCAAGGGTTCAGGCTGTAGTTGATTTTTACGGACCTTTCGATTTAACCACCGAATTCGCCATAAAACAAAAATCGCCTCAACAGTTTCTTGGAAAAACATTTGAAGAAGATCCGCAGATTTATATAAAAGCCTCTCCGAAAACTTATATTACTGCAGATGATCCGCCCACCTTAATTTTTCAAGGTACGATAGACGCCTTGGTGCCTTATTCTCAATCGGATTCCTTAAAAGTATGGTTAGATCGTGCGGGCGTTCCTGCCGAATATCATAAGCTGAAGGGCTGGCCGCACACAATGGACCTGGTGCGGAAAGTAAACGATTATTGTCAATATTATATGGATCGTTTTTTTAAACGTTATTTAATAGATAAATGAAAGGCGCTGAATTGCCGCCAAAACAGCAAATATATTGCATCTCCCATCCATTCGGACAATGATGGCCTGTTCGATGTTCTTAATCGGGATGGTACCCCCTAGCAAATAAGTCGGGCAGGCCGCGCTACGGTTTGTGCCATTTAGCATTGCTCGTAAGAGATATGTTTATCGCATTGACAACATTCTTTGTCTGGTTGATTCTTCTCTGTTTTTTTTTAATTCTAAAGATTTTTCGTTGGGATTTTATTTGGCGTTTTCCACATTTTGTTCAAAACGTTTTTTATGCGTTTCTCCTTCTTCCGCATAATGGGTAATGCCTTCCCGCTTTACGATTTCATTAAAGCGTTCATAGGTTCCGTCATAGCGCGCCATAACGGGCATACGTTTACATTTAAGATACATTATGGGCAGACGGGCGACTTCCACTCGTCTTAAAATTTCTTTGTTATCGGCGACTTTTTCCGCTTTATCGAAAAGCTCTTCCGAACGCCGCACGAATTCATCGGAAAAAATGGGATCGTCCGGCCTAAGTCCGAGATGAATATGAGTCTGCGGCGTTACTTGTTTTTGCAGATAATCGAAATATTGACGAACATACCGGCCGCTTCGTCCGTAATAACCGTACATAAAATCATTGATGATTTCATCCTGATCCGTTTCGGGATTCCATAACAATTTTGCCAACAAATAGGCGCGTAATTCGGCAAATTCACCCCCGCGGCTTTGATAGGCGCCTTGTTCCATTATTCCTATCGCTTTATTGTCGCGTAAGGTGCGTATATTACTCTTCAATACACCGAAGTTCGGATAGGGCATAATATAATGACTGAAATTAACTACATAATCCCAAATATACAGATGCGGCGAAATTTGGGCCCAGCGGCGTAAATCCGATAGAAAAGCTTGATTCTGCGGACAACTGACAAAATCGTGGGCAAAGCAACATTCGATACTGCATAAGCGAACTACGACATTTTTGCGCGGTTTAACATGAGCAGGCGGCGTGCGCGTATATTGATAAGCGAGCGTACCGATATATTTGTTCGGAACCTCCTTTTCCACATTTTGGGCGACCTGATTAACAAACCATATCATTAATCCCGCTTCGCTTTGTTCTTTTTTTACAATGGCCTGGCAATTTTCACATTCGCAGGGATTATGCCAATCGTTTTGCGAAACAGAATAGATTAAATATTGCGGATTATCACGCATTACCTGCTTAACCCGCTGCGTAATAATTTTGAGAACATCGGGGTTCGTTAAACACAATTGCGTATGGTCTGTTGTACGTTCACCGTCGATAAGACTGTAATATTCGGGATGATCTTTAAAAAATTCATCGGGCGGCATTAACCGGCTAAAAGTATGCACCGACCAATAGGCCTCCACATCGCCGGGTTGTTCTCGATATCCCATGGCGCCGTTGATTTTGTTATGAGCCGCCCAGATCGGATTGAACGCTTCATAATAAAAATCATTGCGCACGCGGACAGCCGGCGCTTCTTTTTGATAAAGATAATTAAAAACATAACGCTCTTTTTTAGGGATAAGGGTTACGGCGGGCGTATACCAGCGACAACCCAGTTCGCGTTCCAGAAATGTAAAAACGCCGTACATTGTTCCCCGTAAGGCGCCCCCGTAAATTAAAAGGGATGGTCCGATATTTTTATAAATAAAAGACTCGTCTTTATCTTCTGGTTTCTTTGCTTCTCCGAGCAAACGAGCGCAATGTTTATTATAACCTATAATTATTTCTTTTTTTCCCTGTTTTTTATTATCCTTTATAATCGGCAGTACTGCTCCGCTCGCTTTTTTAATAAGCCGCTGCATTTCCTGCGCCGCCCACTGCTCCGATTCGGAGGCGTCAGTCCCCAAAACAATTTTATAAGCGCTCTTTCCCTTTTCAAAGAGCGTGTAATCATGCCACTTGCCGATGTATAAAGGTTGCTCGCTTAGCCATGATTGCCCGTTATATCCTTTGGCTTCAATTCGTAAAATAAATTTTGAAAAACCTGAATACTGCGGATAAATAGGCTGCTGCATATTTTCTTTCCACTCTTTCCGCCAAACCGCTTTTGTTTGATCTTCATAAGGAAATAACTGCAGTAAAATCTTTGGAAAAATGATATTTAAAGCGGATTTCGGCAAAATAGAAGCGGCATAAGCCGCGCCGTCGTCATTGGTCTTGACGTTAAAAGGATTGATATCATTAAAATTGAGCGCTTTAAAGCGCGCGCAAAATGCCCAGCTTCCGCCGCGTTCTTCCACTTTCAGTAACAGTTTATTTTTCCCTTTATGCAACACAACGGGAATACGATCGTCGTCCGCCTTTAATCCGCGGGGTTCATAATAATCCCAAATCCGCTCGCCGTTCAACCAAATGCGCGCCCCGTCGTTGCTGCCGAAAGACAACATTACCAGCGTATCTTTTAGAGCGATGATTTCGCAATAGCCATAAACAGCCACTTCGGACTTTTTTGACACGGCTTTATCAAGATTTATTATGGAATCATCACTCGTATAGGTAAACCATTGCACATTTTTCCCATTAATCCTCTCGATTTGTCCTGCCTTCACCTTTAGATTGGTTTCTCCGCCGTGCGCTTTCAAATAATCCGTATCAAATCCGCTGATGTGACTGTAATCCGTGGCTCCATTGGAAGATTGATTGAGTTCTATGGGACCGCAAAGCAGCCAATTGCGAATCCATTCATTAGTTTTGAGAGGTGCTGAATAGTTTTGCGCGTTTAATAAAAAAACGCCGAGGATAAAAAAAAGGAGAATCTTTTTCATAATAACCCTTTACGAAAGAAATATAAAGCGGAATAATAAAATCATACAAAATTTAACATTTTGCGCTTAATACGGCATTTAAATTTTAGTAATTGAAATTTGATGCGCGTAAAACGCAAAAGCATTATTTTTTTTGCGAGATAATAACTTTTAGCGTTTCTCTCGCCACCACGATTTCCTCATTGGTTTCCAAAACCAGCGCTTTTATCTTGGAATCATCGCTTGATATGACGGTTTCATGCTTTTCGTTGCGCGAATCGTCTATACGCAGACCAAGGAATTCAAGCGATTTTAATACTTCGTAACGCAATGCGGCATCGCGTTGACCGATACCGCCGGTGAACGTTACGGCGTCAAGACCCTCCATAATCACTAAAAATTCACCGATATAGCGTTTAATATCATAAATAAAACGCTCTTTTGCCAAACGCGCGCGTTTGTTGCCCTTTGCAATAGCGTCGTTTATGTCTCGCATATCCGCTGAAATACCGGAAATCCCTGCCAATCCGCCGTTTTTGGAGCACTCTTTTAAAGCCGCGTCAAGCGTCAAGCCTTTTTTACTCATAATATACGGCAGTACAAAAGGGTCCAGATCTCCGATACGCGTGCCCTGAATCAAACCGGATTGCGGAGTAAAGGTCATTGTCGTATCAACGGATCGGCCGTTTTTATAAGCGCATAGAGAGGAAGAACCGCCGAGATGGCATGTAATTATTTTATGATTATCGGACGGTAAAGCAAGAACACGCACGGTTTCCGAGCTGACAAAATTATGCGATGCGCCATGATAGCCGTACTTACGCACGCCGTACTTTTCATACCATTCATAAGGTGTTCCGAAAATGCGTGCATATTCGGGAATATGGATATGAAATCCAGGTTCGAAAACGCCGACGAGAGGCGTTAAAGGCAACAGTTCTTTGAACATATAAATAGCGGTTAAATAGGGCGGATTATGAGCAGGCGCAAGTTCTTTATAATCTTCCATAGCCTGCAAAACATCGTTATCGAGCAGAACCGAACCGTTTTTATCGCCGGCTTGAATGGTTTTGAAACCAATGCCGTCTATTTCTTCAAGCGAATGTAATAGCGGATTATCGCCGGATGTGAGGAAATTAAGAGCATGGCGTACGGCTTCGCGATGAGAAGGCAAGGGTTCAACGCTTTCAAAAACTTTTTCCTCAGCGTTGTAATAGACAATGACAGCGTCTTTTTGGCCGACGCGTTCCGTACTGCCGCGGGCGATCAATCTTTCGCCGTTCATATCAAGCAGTTGAAATTTAAAGCTGGTTGAACCGATATTGCAAATCATTATGCGCATGTGATAAGTCTCCGCATATTTATTTTGTTATAAATTGAAATTATATCCGGAGGCCGTTATGGATATTTCACCAAAAACCGGAGATATTCACGAACCAATATGACGGGATTGCCCTTCTTCCGCTAATGCGTGATCATGGTAAGAACAAGATCGCGCTCTTGATTGGCATTTCGGCCTCGAATGGTCGGAAAAGAAATCTTAAAGGTAGAACAAATCTAAAATCGTTCGTTATTAAGGAATAAAAGCGTTTAAGATTTCGTGACCGAAAGAAGAACCTTAAACAAAGCGTATTACTATTTTTCTGGCTCCCGTCGCCATAAGACAATTATCCTTTCAAGTTTAACTGCTTTACGATCCGTTCGGTAATTTCCGTCACCTGTTTTTCCAAATCGGAGCCGTTGTCGCTCGTATTTACGTTTTTGGAGGGCGGTGGCGTTTCGCAGCTATCTTCGTCTTCGCAGGTTACACAGCCCACATCCGTGCGGATGCCGAAATTGGAACGCAGATCCGTTAGTTTTTTAACCTCTTTGCCTGGTAACGTGGTGACATGTCCCAATTGATTGGCTACAAAGGTAATGTGGGCGAAATGTTCCAGCGTTTCCATTTTATGATAAGCGTTCAGGATATCTTTTCCTACGGTCAAAGCGCCGTGATTAGCCAACAGAAAAGCATCGTAATCGGGAAGCAAAGGCACAACCGGTTTGTAAAATTCATCGGTGCCGGGCGTACCGTAATCCACCAATGGCACATTACCCAAGGCAATAATCACTTCGGGAAGCACGCATTGATCCAGCGCCAGTCCAGCTACGGCAAAACCGGTAGCATAAGGCGGATGCGCATGACAAACGCTATTGACGTCCGGCCGATCCTTGTATACTTGGATGTGCATAAATACTTCGGACGAAGGTTTTTTACCTGAACTTAAGACTTTGCCGTCCATTTGTACGACCACCATATCTTCAGGCTTCATAAATCCCTTGCTGACACCCGTGGGCGTGATGACAATTCTGTTTTCGTCAATACGGGCGCTGATATTGCCATCGTTTGAGGCGACATAGCCGCGTTCATAGGTCCTGCGTCCTACTTCAACCAACTGCTTTTTTAATGTTTGCAGATTAGTCACCTTCCATCTCCTTATTCTTTCTACCTGCGCCCTTCTTCGGCAAGATTAGTTCCACGTCTTCATGGGGACGAGGAATAACGTGTACGCCGACCAATTCGCCGACACGTTCCGCCGCCGCCGCTCCGGCGTCCGTTGCCGCTTTACAAGCCGCCACATCTCCGCGCACCAACACCGTTACATAGCCGCCGCCGACCTGATGTTTGCCGATCAAACTTACGCGCGCAGCTTTAACCATAGCGTCCGCCGCTTCCACCGCGCCGATAAATCCGCGCGTTTCTATCATTCCTAAAGCTTCCTGAGCCATTTTTTACTCCTTTGTTTGATGATAAAGTTTATACAATTTATTTTACAATAATATCATATTTTTCCAAAAGTCCCGTTAATCCGCTTTGAGAAAATTTTGTTTTTTTCAAAAAATTCAAATCCGGATCGATTGAAAAATTTAGGGCTGTGCAAAAATCACTGTCGTGCAATATTGTTCCCTTAAAAACGGAACCGTTTAAATCACAACCGTCAAATATCGCATTTGTCAAGTCGGTTCCGCTAAAATCACAGTTCTTTAGATTACAATTTTTAAAGGACGTATTTTCAATATTCATGGCCGTAAAAAGGGCGTAACTCAAGTTACACTCCTCAAAAGATAGGCCAAACAGAAGCGAATTACATTGGCTAAAATCGACTCCGTTAAGTTTACATCGGTCGAACCTTACATCGCGAAAACTGCTGTCCGTTATCTTGCACATACTAAGGTTACATTCTTCAAAAGAACAATCGATAAAAATTTTATTAATAATGCTGCCGTCGGAGAAATCACAAGCGATAAAGGAACAGGATTCGAATTCTCTTCCGTTTAATTGTGAATCCCTAAAATCCATGCGATTGAACTCTTTGTCAAAGAGCGTTTCATTCATAAGTCCGCGCCTATACAATTTGCAAACTGCCGCTGAAAGAGATGCGTCGGATACGGGCAAAATCGCGAGGCGTGCAGATGCCTTCCCCTGTGGGGCTGGCAATAGTATGAGAAAAATATCCTTCGCCTGCATCGCCGCCGTTTCCGGCAACGCTGGGACCGTTTACCACGACAATATCGGTATCGACCGCTTTGCTGAAACGGGTAATATTATCCAGATTATTGGAATAAATCATAGCCGTATGACCGAAACCGTGCTCCGCTTCCACGCTTAAGAGAATACCTTCGTTTACGTCGCGTACTTTCAACACCGGCAAAAAGGGCATCATCTGTTCTTCTTGAATAAATTTGCAGGAAAAATCCGGCGCTTCGCCAAAAAGCAGACGAACATCATCGCCGATGTTAAGACCCAACGCCTCAGCGAGAACGCTGGCATTTTTACCGATAAATTCTCTATTAACAATAAAACCGCCCTTGTTATTATTTATAAAGACTTTACTTGCCAAGGTTTGAATCTTTTCATATTGTAATTTCACCGCTCCGGCTCTTTCCAAGGCCGTTAAGAACGCTTGATATACGCTTTCCACAACAAAAACTTCTTTCTCGGCAATACAGAGAATATTATTGTCAAACGTCGCGCCTTCTATTATTTTTTGCGCAGCTAAATCCAAATCCGCCGTTTCATCCACCAATACGGGCGGATTCCCCGGACCCGCGGCGATTACTTTTTTCCCGGAAGAAAAAGCCGCTTCCACGATAGCGGGGCCGCCGGTTGCCGCTATCATAGCCACATCGGGA
>CAYRJN010000158.1:0-8883 GCA_964424545.1 uncultured Calditrichaceae bacterium | reverse complement strand
CATAAGAAACGGCTTATTATGCCTATTTTTTGAAATTCCGATACTATAAAATAGACATTTTCGCAAATTATCATTACATAAAAAGGAGGGTATTTTTTGATGACAGGCGACAAACTAACCGTTAGTTTAATTCAGGGCGATCTTGCGCCGCAAGAAGAGACGGATAATTTAGACTATTTTTCAATGATGATCGAGCAAATAAAAGAAAAGACCAACTTAATTGTGCTACCGGAACTGTTTACGCGCGGTTATAACTCTGATATTCGTTCCACGGCGGAAACGATGACAGGCCCAACCCTAAATTGGATGAAGACGCAGGCCAAGGCTAAAAACGCCGTTATTATGGGCAGTTTAACCGTAAAAGAAGATAAGCTATTTTTCAACCGCCTGCTATGGATTCAACCCGACGGAACCGTCTATCATTATGATAAACGCCATTTGTTTCGTATGGTCGGCGAACACGAGATATTAAACGAGGGCAATGAAAAAATCATTGTTAATTACTTAGGGTGGACAATTTGTCCTCTGGTTTGTTACGATTTACGTTTTCCCGTTTGGAGCCGCAAGCAAAGCCGTGATGAATACGATGTGCTTATTTATGCGGCTAATTGGCCCGAATCGCGCGCCTATCATTGGAAATCGTTGTTAATTGCCAGAGCTATTGAAAATCAATCGTGGGTTATTGGATTAAACCGTACGGGACGCGATGTGAATGATATTTATTTTCGCGGCGATTCATTGGTGGTGGATCCGCGCGGCAAAGTAATCGCCGATATGGGGGAAGGCGAGAGGGTTTTAACGCTGAGCATAAGCAGAAGCGCGGCAGAGGAATACCGCAAAGAATTCCCGACTTGGATGGATGCGGATAAATTTAAGATAATCGAATAATGGTAAATCGATTTTTTTCTATTCCTATGAATATAGAATGATAAATGTCCAATGATGAACGTTGAAATTTAAAATGGTTAAATAACGGCATGTATTATTTTTTAAAATTTCGATATAAAAATATTTTTATTGCTTTTATCTTTTGAATTACTTATATAAATTATAGCATTAAAATAAAGCTATTTCCCCTTATTCTAAAAACCAGGCAATGATATGATAGCCCATGTAAAAGAGACAAATAAGAAGGGACGTGAATTTCAATCCCTCCACAACCATCTTATTGAAACGGCAAAATTAAGCGCAACATTTTGTGAGTCTTTCGGATTGGAAAAATTAGCACGAATTATCGGGCTTGTCCATGATATGGGAAAAGCGTCTAAGGCTTTTCAAAAAAGAATAAAAAATATAACATTTACCGACTATATAAAAACCGGAAATAAGGTTGACCATGCAACGGCTGGAGCGCAGTTTTTATATGAAAAATACGATAAGTTCGGTCTACTTTTATCGTACATCGTTGCAGGACATCACGGCGGCTTACCCGACGGTACAGGTGAATCTAACTCTACTTTGTCTGCCCGATTAAAGAAAAAAATTGATGATTACAGCATTATAACAG
Source organism: uncultured Calditrichaceae bacterium (assembly GCA_964424545.1). GTDB lineage: Bacteria > Calditrichota > Calditrichia > Calditrichales > Calditrichaceae > JAUVIB01. Next base: position 7,376 of record CAYRJN010000158.1, on the reverse strand, counting down.
ACTGGATTGAAGAGATTTTGCCTAAAAATATTGAAGCGGCGGATTTTTTACCTAAAGGCGCCAAGAAGATAAAAATTTATTTCGTTATTAAGATATTATATTCCATTTTAACCGATGCGGACTTTCTTGATACCGAATCATTTATGTCTCCTGAAAATTTTAATAAGCGCATTGTAAAAAACAGTCTTTTTGAAATAGAAAAACATTTTGTAAAATATATGAATAATATGATTGATAAATCGGAAAAAACGCCTGTCAATACGGAAAGAAAAAATATTTTGCAACAATGTTTAAATGCGGCGGAAAAAATGCCGGGAATTTTTTCTTTGACTGTTCCTACTGGTGGCGGAAAAACGCTTTCGTCCATGGCATTTGCTTTAAAACACGCTGTAAAATATAATAAAAATCGAATCATTTATGTAATCCCTTATACAAGTATCATAGAACAAAATGCGATGATTTTTAACAACATTTTTAATGATTTAAATCCGAATATCGTTCTGGAACATCACAGCAACGTAAGCGAAGAAAAGGAAACTATTTTTAACCGACTTGCCTCTCAAAATTGGGATGCGCCAATAATCGTAACAACCAACGTTCAATTTTTTGAATCATTTTATAACAACCGCAGTTCGGCCAATAGAAAACTTCATAATATTGCCGAAAGCGTAATTATTTTTGATGAAGCGCATTTAATACCAAGCGAGTTTTTAGAATCGTCTTTATTGGTTATAAATGAACTCGTAAAAAACTTTGGTTGTAGCGCCGTTATTTGCACGGCGACTCAACCTATATTAAATCGTAAAGATTACTTCAATGAATATTTGGAGAATGTAAGAGAAATAATATCCGATACGAGAGAGCTATATAATAAGTTAAAACGTGTTAAAACAGTTTATGAAAAACGAGAACAAACAACGGATGAAATTGCAAATAGATTATCAAAATTAAAACAAAGCTTGGCAATCGTTAATACACGGAAAGACGCAAGATTATTGGCTGAACAGACAGCGGAAAAAGTGAGTCATAATAACATCTATCATTTAAGTACGCTTATGGTACCACAGCATCGTAATATAGTTTTAGATGAAATACGTAAAAATTTAAAGAAAAATGATAACTGTATTGTTATCAGTACCCAATTAATCGAAGCCGGCGTTGATGTGGATTTTCCTACGGTTTTTCGAGCGATTGCAGGATTGGATTCCGTTGCGCAAGCGGCCGGCCGATGTAACCGTGAAGGACGATTATCGTTTGGCGAAGTAATAGTTTTTAATACCGAAAATCAACCGCCACCGGGTCATTTACGACGCGCAGCCGATTCCGGCAAACTGACGATGAATTTTTTTTCAGAAGATCTACTAAATATTGATGCTATAACAAAGTATTTCGAAATGTTTTACGGTAATGAAAAATTAGCTCATTCATTTGATAAAAAAGAAATTATTAGTTTAATCGGAAAGTCACCGGATACTATCCCTTTTAAAGAAATATCACGCCGTTTTAAATTGATTTCGCAAAATACTTTTTCGCTTATTATTCCGTATGACGAAAACGGAATGGCGTTAATTGAAGAATTAAAAACATATCGTTATAAATTTGTGCCAAGAGAAATCCGGCAAGCGCTTTATCGATATACCATTCAACTATACGAAAACGAATTTATTAAACTGGCCAATGTAATAGAGAATTTATTTGAAGATAATCAATTTTTTATTTTAAAAAATTTGGATATTTATGATAAATTCGTGGGTTTAAAGCCGGAAAATCCAGAATTTTTAGAAATAGAATCCATAATTATATAAACAAGCGAGAGGAGGCAATATGGCTTATGGAGTAAAAATGAAAATCTGGGGCGATCGAGCCTGCTTTACACGACCCGAGATGAAGGCCGAAAGAGTAAGTTACGATGTGATGACGCCTTCGGCCGCTCGCGCCGCAGTTGAAGCAATTTATTGGAAACCGAGTATTCGTTGGATTATTGACAAAATTCACGTTTTAAACCCTATCCGTTTTGATAATATCAGACGTAATGAATTAAGCGAAAAATTATCTGTAAGAACGGTAACCTCAGCAATGCACGATAGCGCAAAAAGCGTGGAAATTTTAATCGAAGATAAACGGCAACAGCGTGCTGCAATGGTTTTACGGGATACTGCTTATATAATCGAAGCTCATTTTGAAGCGATTGACAAAAATGGTACTAACGAAGGCAAACACCTTGATATTTTCAATCGTAGATTGGAAAAAGGACAATGCTTTTATCAGCCGTATTTAGGAACAAGAGAATTTTCCGCCTATTTTGAAAAACCGGATAATATTCCAAAATCTCAACTTAAAGGAGAAAGAGATTTGGGCTGGATGTTGTTTGATTTGGATTTTACAGACAAAAACAATCCAAAACCGCTATTTTTTCGCCCCAAAATGTTCGACGGCGTAATTAGCGTTCCACATCCCGATTCCGAGGAGGTAATACGATGATTTTGCAGGAATTAAATTTATATTATAAAAAGCTTCTTGACAATCCCGATATTATAATATCTAAACCGGGATTCAGCAAAGAAAACATTAGTTTTAAGATCAATATTAATCAGGACGGAAGCCTTTTTGATATACATAATCCTATGGAAGACTTAAGGAAAATACAAAATAATAAAGCCATTCCAGTAAAAATTAATGTTCCGAAATTTGATGGGAAAAGGGCAAGCGGTATTAAACCATATTTCTTATGGGATAAAACGGACTATATTATCGGGATTAAAAAAGATAAATACGAAAATATCGTCGAAACCCCGGAGCATCATAAACGATTTCTATCGTTAATTGATGATATTAAACGTGAAACAAAACGTTCGCATCCTGCAATAGACGCCGTTTATCGGTTTTGTTCGTCAAAAGATAATATCGATATGTTAAAAACTTCTGTCTATTGGGATGATTTTTTAAATAGTTTTGTAGTGTTTAATATTCCGGAGATGAATATTATAACTATTTTTGATATCGATGAAATAAATGGAATATGGGAAGAATATTATAGCAGTCTTTCAGACGGCGATGAAAGTGTAACCGGAATTTGTTTGGTAAAAGGAGAAAAACTTCCTCTTGCCCGATTACATCCCACTATAAAAAAAGGAGTAGGCGGCAAAAATGACATTCCGTTGATTTCTTTTAATTTTAGTGCGGCGGAATCTTACAACAAAAGTAAAAATGAAAATGCCTCTATATCTGTTAAAGCCGCTTCCGCTATTGCCGGATCATTAAATTATATGCTGGAAAACAACGACCACAACATTGCCATAGCCGATACGAGAACCGTTTTTTGGGCAGAAGAAAATGATGAATTCAGCGCGTTGTTCGGCGGGCTTCTCGACGGTGGTCGGCATGATGGAGACAATCTCCATCTAAAAGCTGCATTGCAGAAAATACGTTCCGGTAAACTACCCCAGGAGATGCAGGATGACAGCCGTTTTTTTGTATTGGGGCTTTCCCCAAACGCAGCAAGAATTTCGGTACGTTATTGGCTAAACGATTCTATCGACCGTTTTTCAAAAAACCTGTTGAAACATTTTAATAATTTAAGAATTGCCAAGCAAAGCGAAGATAAAGACGCTGACATTCCCTCCGTCTGGCAATTGATAATTGAAACGGCCGTCCAGCATAAAACGGAAAATATACCGCCAAATATTACCGGACCATTTATGCGCGCAATATTATCTGATACACAATATCCTCTTAATGTTTTATCGCTTTTAATCGGTAGAACGCGCGCCGATCAGGGATATCAAAAGTTGAACTATTATCGGGCGTCATTTATAAAAGCAATATTAAACCGAAATTATAAAAAGGAGCTAACCATGGCATTAGATCATCAAAGAAACACCATTCCCTATTTGCTCGGCCGCCTTTTTTCCGTATTGGAAAAAGCACAGGAAGAATCAAGCGGCGGCAATTTGAATGCAACAATCAAAGATCGCTATTTTTCTTCTGCTTCTACAAAACCGCAAACGGTATTTCCTCGTTTACTCACATTGCATCAGAATCATATTAAAAAATTAAAGAGCGACAGACCTGGTAGAGCCGTAAATTTTGAAAAATTAATAGGAGAAATAATAGACAATCTGCCGCCGGTTTTACCTGCAAGTTTAAAATTGGAGGATCAAGGCGAATTTGCAATCGGATATTATCATCAACGGCAGGATTTCTTCAAGAAAAAAGAGACGGAGTAAGCGATAAGTTTTAACGAATTTGTAATAAATTGTTTAATGATATAAACTTTTAAAAAGAGAGGTAATAATGAGCGCAATTAAAAATCGATATGAATTTGTCTATTTTTTTGATGTTGAAAACGGCAATCCGAACGGCGATCCCGATGCAGGCAATATGCCGCGAATTGATCCCGAAACATCATTAGGAATAGCGACGGATGTAAGTATAAAACGTAAAATTCGCAACTATGTGGAAATTGTTTATAAAGACAAAGCACCGTTTTGTATTTACATTAAAGAGAAGGCTGTATTAACAAAGCAACAAGAAAAAGCGTATATTGCTCTGAAAAACGAAGGAAATGAAAAACCTACTATTGAAGATGCACGAAAGTGGATGTGTAAAAATTTTTATGACGTTCGTACGTTCGGCGCCGTTATGTCGTTAAAAGAATTTAATAGTGGGCAGGTCCGCGGGGCAGTGCAAATTACCTTTGCAAAAAGTATAGAACCGGTAATGCCCACTGAACTATCCATAACGCGTATGGCCGTTGCGACGGAAGCAGAAGCTAAAAAACAGGGCGGCGATAATCGCACCATAGGCAAAAAAGCCCTTATTCCCTATGGTTTATATCGCGCCGAAGGTTATATATCCGCTCATTTTGCAGAAGACACCGGTTTTGGCGAGGAAGATTTGGAATTACTCTGGCAAGCATTAATCAATATGTACGATCACGACCATTCCGCCGCAAGGGGTAAAATGAACGCGCGAAAACTTTTTGTTTTCAAACATCAATCGGCTTTAGGCAATGCTCCGTCGCATAAATTGTTCGATTTAATTTCCGTTAAACGAAACGATGATGCAAAATTGCCGGCGCGAAGCATTACTCAGTACAATATAAGTATTAATCATGCGGGATTGCCGCAGACGGTGGAATTGATTGAGATGTTATAATGTATAAAGAAGACGAGTATATACAACTTTCTGCATTGCAGCATTATTTATTTTGCCCGCGTCAATGCGTATTGGCATATATGGAAATGATCTGGGAGGAAAACGAATTAACGGCGCTTGGCAGATTATTTCATTACAAAGCGCATGAAAAAAAGACGGAAAAACGACCGGGATTGTTAATAGCAAGAGGATTGCGTATTTATTCGGCTGAATTGGGTCTTTCCGGCGAAGCGGATGTAGTAGAATTTAGAAAGGTAACCACCGATGATGATTACGGGTGTAAAATAAAAGGCGTTTCGGGAAGATGGAGACCTTTTCCAATAGAATATAAGCGTGGAAAACCGAAGAACGATTTTTCCGACGAAGTTCAATTATGCGCGCAGGCGATAGCCTTAGAAGAAATGCTTGGCGCTCATATTCCCGAAGGGGCTATTTTTTACGGAAAAAATAAAAGGAGGTTTCCCATAGAATTTACGGAGGAGTTACGTAAGTTAACCATAAAAACAGCTCAAGAAGTCCATCGGTTATTAAATACAGGTATAACGCCTGCGGCAGAATATTCTACGAAATGCGGCGCCTGTTCTTTAAATAATATGTGTTTACCCAAAAAAACGGCGAATAAAAGAGGGAGCGCCGCCTCTTATTTAAAAAACACGATCGGAAAGTTTTATGAAAAAAATGCTTAATACTTTGTATGTGACCACGGAAGGCGCTTATCTTTTTAAAGACGGTGAAACCATCGCTGTAAAAATTGAAGATAAGGTGCGTTTGCGTCTACCGATTCATACGATTAGTTCTATTGTATGTTTTGGTCGGGTTGCTTGCAGTCCCTATCTGCTCGGCCATTGCGGAGAAAACGGCGTCAGCGTTAGTTTTATGTCGCAATACGGACGTTTTTTAGCAAAAGTTGAAGGCGGCGTATCCGGAAATGTATTGTTACGCAGAGAACAATATCGACAGGCCGACGATACGGAAGCGAGCGCTTTGCTGGCCTATGCGTTTATTGCCGGAAAGATTACCAATAGTATCAGCGTTTTAGCGCGCGCTATAAGGGATCACAACGAAAAGGTTGATATTCAAGCGCTTGAAAAAATAAAAAAACGTTTACAAATTCATTTAAAACAATTACAAAATACAAATGACTTAAATTCATTACGAGGCATAGAAGGCAAAGCAGCGGGCGATTATTTTAATGTTTTTGATCATCTAATTGTCAGTCAAAAAAAAGATTTTTATTTTAGAAAACGTAATAGAAGACCACCTTTGGACGAGGTCAATTGCCTGCTTTCGTTCATCTATACGCTACTCTATCATGACGCACGCTCCGCTTTAGAAACGGTTGGTCTTGATCCGGCTGTAGGTTTTTTGCATCGCGACAGGCCGGGACGTTACGGGCTTGCTCTGGACTTGATGGAGGAGTTCAGACCTTTCATTGCTGACCGTTTAGCGTTATCGCTAATCAATTTAAAAAAGGTTAAAAAGAAGGGTTTTAAAACGAGCGAATCCGGCGCCGTATTAATGGACGATGAGACAAGAAAATTAACGCTTACAGCTTATCAGGAAAGAAAGAAGGACGAAATTATGCATCCGTATTTAAAAGAAAAGATCCCGGTAGGGATGCTGTTAATGGCTCAGGCGCAGCTTTTATCACGTTATTTTAGAAATGATTTGGAAATCTATCCGCCGTTTATTTGGAGATAAAAAAATGATGGTGCTAATTACTTATGATATAGTAACCTCGAATCCGAAAGGGGCAAAACGGTTACGTCGTGTTGCAAAAATTTGTAAAGATTATGGCCAGCGCGTACAATATTCGGTTTTCGAATGTTCGCTTGAACCGGATAAATGGGTAATGGTTCGTAAAAAATTAATTGATGAGATAGATATGGAGAAAGACAGTTTGCGTTTCTATTTTCTCGGTTCTAACTGGAAGAAACGTATTGAACATATTGGAGCGAAAGAAACTTATGATGTTGAAGGTTCATTAATTATATAGCGAACCTAAAGTAAACATAAAACAAGTAAAATGTATATTTTTAATAAATACAAGTAGTTATAATATGTTTAAAATTCTGAATATTATAAAATAAAAGAGGTTCGCAAAAACAGCTTGTTTTGAACAATGATATCAAGGATTAAAATGAATAGAGTCGCACCCCGTGCGGGTGCGTGGATTGAAACCTCATGCTTAAATGTCCGTTTTAAATTATCATCAAGGT
>CAYRJN010000157.1:0-8956 GCA_964424545.1 uncultured Calditrichaceae bacterium | reverse complement strand
GTCATAAGAAACGGCTTATTATGCCTATTTTTTGAAATTCCGATACTATAAAATAAGTCTGTTTAATTGTCGAAGAACGGTCGGTGCATGGGGATGTATTATGGGCGTTATCAAACAAGTGATTAATAAAGTAGTGGAAACAGGATATCTTATCAAAACTTTAGCAAAATTCGTCCCGGCTCCGACGCCGTCTATTTTTTCTTTATTAATTTTAAAATAAAGTAAAAATGATATTATTAAGAGAAATAAAAAAATAAAAATATGTATTTCAACGCTTATGGTATAATTATCAAAATAATATATAAAGGAATTTTTTTTATGCCGAAGCGTATTCAGTATTTCGGAATAAAGCGAACTATCAATGGAAATTTCCCATAGCGGCGGCTGATTTATTTGATAAATACGTTTTTGAATATTTTTTTTGGCATTGTCGATTAATAATAACTGCTCTTTTACATAAAAATCATCATCTGAAACGGCGCTTTGTAAATCGAGAAGATTATTAAGCTCTTTATGTACAACTTTCTGCACTTCACGAATATATTTTAAACTGGAATTTATTCGTTCTATCAACGGAGCGGGAATTTTTTGTTTATATCTGCTTTTATAGGTCTCTTTCCAAATAGCCTTTTCTCTTTTTAAGGTAATAAGCCCTGAATTCAAATTATCTATGGAGCTTTTAATTACACTCTGGATAAGTGTTATTTTGATACTAAAAGCTTCAACGCGACTGCCCAAATCCAAAAGTTTATTGATTAACAATTTTTCAAAATTTTCTTTTTCCGTCTCTTTTTTATGCCGCTCAATAAGTTTATGCAGTTTAGTATACTCGGATTTTATTTTAATCAGGTCAGTGTTATTGGCAATATTTTTTTTTATCCGCGTGATCGATTGCATTGTTTTTTCCGATTGGCTGACAATATCGGCAACGGAAAACGCTTGAGGAGCTGTTTCATCACTATTTTGTGTATTTCCTACGTCTATATTTTTTTCTTGCGCAAATAAAGAAAGCGAAGAAAATATAATGACGTTAATTATAAAAACAAACGATTTCTTATGCAACATTGATATCTCCTGATTTTTCCGATAGCGCTTAAATTTAATAATAAACGAATATTTATCAAAGAAAGTCTTACAAACGATTAAAAACGGCATAGAGACCTTACGATCCTTTTTTCTCTTTTTCTAACCAATGAAATGCCGCATTGTAAACAATCTCATGTCCGCCTTTAAAAATGGTAATGCGTACATTACCGCTTTGCCTGCGCCACAGTACTTTTTTGTCGCCGTAATAAGGATCATAATAATTACTGCGCAAATGCGGAGGAACTTTCGCTTCTTTTACAAAATAATCAATATCCTCTTTGGAAAGGCGGTCTTCTTTTTTTGCCAACTTATTAAAAGCATTAAGAGCATGGCTGATCGGTATACTGCCGCTATGCCCGTCGTAGATTCCTTCGTTAATATCAATATTAACACTCTTAGCCTGGTGTAAAAAATGGATAGGCGAACGTTTATAATATTCTTTCTCAATTTTTTTGCTGTCCTGCGGTCCCCCGCCGCAAGAGCAAACGATTTCAGCGGCATACTTATTTTTTCTCTGCAGACAATCATAATACCACTGTTCCAAATCCGTCAACGGCGCCCATGCTGAAATCCCCGCCCATATATGCGGCGCCTTAGCGGCCATTAAAAGAGATAAATAAGCGCCGCCGGACCAGCCGATAAGATAAATTCGCGTCGTATCTATATTTGCATGGGTCTTGGCATATTCTACCGCGGCAAGAACATCGCCGATAACAAGAGCGGAACCGGTCGCTTGCGGCGTTCTGTTCGGCCCTCTGAAATGCGGATGGATAAAAACCCAGTCATGCCGCATACACCATCGGGCGTAAGGAACGCTGTCATATTACTTATAATTTCCCGACCATGTATGTAAACCGACTAGCAGCAGCTTTTTCTTTTGACTACCGGAATTATAGAAAAGAGTCGGCTGTTCACTACTATCGATATTGCTGTAATAACGAATATCTTTCACTTCCCGCGGCCAAACCCGCGGGCCGAAATTATCGGCGTCAATGGGCTTGAATCCAATACCAAACGCCGGGGAATTATCATGCAAATCAAAATTATGGCGTTCCGCATCATAAAAAAGCGGGTCTTTGATAAGCGAATGGACATCCTGCCCGAGTTCGCGCCACTCCCGAAAAGTACGTCCCTTAAAATCTATTGCTTGGTGATTTGTGCGATAATATAAATTGGAATCAAGTTTAAATTGATTATTCTCCCAATGATTTGCCAACAATTCGCCATTATTCCAATATACAATGTTATGCGTATAGGTAAAACTAAGATGATCTTCATTGCGCGAACGTTGGATTTGCGCTTTTTCTCCAAAAGCAAAAATATTATTGCTAATCGTATTTTCTCTTCCGTAATGTTGATGAAACCCAGCGCTTTTTATGTTATATACAATATTGTTTTTTAATGCGATAAAACTACTGCCTTCATCGGTATACAACCCCCAACCGCCGTAACTAAAAGAACGGACGTCATGTATCAAGTTGTTGCATACTATTGTTCCCGGAGACAGACCCAGCAAATAGACGCCGCCCATATCGGAAAGCATCCCCTGTCCAATGTGATGGATATGATTGTTTTCGATAATATTATGATTGCTTACGCTTGGCTTATATCCCCAAACCCAACCAGCGGAAATTCCGGTATAATAGAGATGATCAATTTCATTGTAGGCAATTCTATTATGATCGGCATGTTGCAGCAAAATACCGTCGGCGCTGTGCCATATTCGTCCAAGATGATGTAAATGATTATCGCTAATTATTATATTGCTCGTATTGTTCAGCGTATCGCCAATTACTCCGCTGCCGCTTAAACGGATACCGCCTCCGCCAAGATTGCATATTTCACAAAACGTTACCCTATTGTTACGGCTCCCCTGCCCAAATTCGATACCGTATGTTCCCATATTTTTTACGATACACTTATCAAATCGTATCCGTTCGGCTCCTTGCAAATAGATGCCGCCGGCTACGCTCGAAGCTGCTTGTAGGTCTCCTGCATCTCCCGATTCAAGCTGCCAGTTTGTATGCCTGAAATCCAAACCCACAAAACGGATATCATGAACAAGTACGTTTTTTGTCGGGCTCCCTTCTATACGCAAAACCTGCGGTAAACGGGGAATGATAATGGTTTCATTGTTGGGATTTTCACCGGGAGCGCCTAAATAATATAATTTACCAGTCAAACGATTATAATACCATTCGCCCGCTTGGTCCATTCCTTCAAATACATTATCCACATAATAACGCGCCGGTTTACCCTCATCCTCCAATTTACGGCGATTGGATGTTGTAAAATAGACGATTCGCCCGGCAGGGTCAACGGACTTTATGGGTAGATGCGCATCCACCCATAAATGAAGAACTACGATTTCTATATCTTGAAGATTTGTCCATGAAGGATCGATATCACCCATAAAATACTTAAATTTATCGGCGGGCGTATTATATTTCATTTTTCGCGTAACACCGGGATTTTTTTCAATGAGATAATAGCCGTCATTGGGAGTTCTTGCCCGATATCGCCGCTGGCCGTTTACAAAAATCTGCCGAAATTGTTGCCCTTTTTTCAATTGACTTACCCAAATATTTCCCCTATATTTTTGCCAGTTCTCTACTTTTTCTCCTCCGCTGATTATTGGCCTTTCACCTTTGTAAGCCATATAAGTAATAACCGCTTTTTTCGTACCCGAATCTTGCGCTTTAAAAATCAGAGGTTTTTTAAGATAATAGAATCCGCCGCGTAAAACGACTACAATTCGTTGATCGCCGCACGGAACGCTCTTTAAAGAACGCACTTTTTCCATCGCTCTTTTGATGGTTTTAAATGGACCCTTATCGCCCTTTGAATCGACGCGTTTCAATTCCCCGCTCCAGTTATCATTCCCCCGCGGAGAAATATAAATCGTGTCACAAGAATTCCCGGCAAAAGTTGCATTGATAATTAAAAACAAGATCGCTGCGATTAAATAAAATACTCTCATTTTCGATCTCCGTATAATTATATTCGGAAATTAAATATTAACATATTTATTATGGTTGAATTGTAAAGGTATATTATACTATTTTACGGGTATAAACAATTATTTTCTAAAATTTTTAGATTTTATTTATCAATAAAAATACTCAAATTGGATCAATTTTTCAATTCGATCATAAACGCAAGAATGATTATGCTAAATGGCAGTGAATCTGAAAAGAATATTTGTCCTTATTATGCGAATAAATTAAATTCGTCTATCCTCTTTTTTATAAAATATTACAAAAGGATTCGTTATGAAGTTTTTTACTCTTAACATTTCTATTTTCATTATTGTTACAATTAAATTTTTAAACCCGAAAACAAAATCTCAAACCCTTTACGCTTCGGTAAGCAAAGAGCATGGTAATTGATCTTTCCCATCCTTTGTTAAAATATAATGGATTAAAAATAAGTTTGAACTTTTATATAAATTCCCGTACAATGGTGAATCGTGATCATTTGTAACGTCTTTGTTAATAGGTCAGAGGATAATATGCGCATTTTAATTTTGTTTTTTCTTTTTCTTTCAACTCTTGTAAATGCTCAAACGCGTTTGATAAATCTATATCCTAAAACGGAAAAGGATCGTCCTTTGGTACTGCCTAAGGGTATATTGGAAATCGATATCGGTCCGGCCTTTTTATCGGGACAAGACGACTGGGTGCAGCCTTATGTAAATATACGATATGCACTTAGTAAAAATTTCGAGATCGAAAACATCGGTTTATTATATCGATTTTATGATAAAAAATATTGGCAGGCCGCGGCTGTTTTGGAAAATTATGGCTTTGGAAAATCCGACGGCGCTCTCTACCACCATTCAAAATTTGAACTGCAAACCAAATATATTTCCAAACGATATTATGCTCTTTTGTTGCAATGCGCTTATTATTTTGCCCAGGGGCATCTGTCGCAGGGGCAAACCGACGGCCAATCCGATGAATTACGAATTACTCTCGCTGCGCCCATTAAGCTATACTATTCAAATTCCATAACCATTACCGGCGGTTTACGCTTCTATAATTATGAAGCTTACGGATCGGGTACGGCCTTCTTTTTTAAATTATCTACAAGTCAAAATATTATAGAAAACGTTGATTTTGTTATGGAAATGGGTTTAAGCTCTTTCGGGAAAGCTACCGATGCCGTGCTTTATAATGAAAGCTACAACAAACAGGTTAATTTCCGTATCCGCTGGCGCTTTTTTTAATTCACTTTCAGCGGTTGGGTATTCTTAACGATAATAATTATAATCTTATTATTTTTATCTGTAAAAAAACCAATTGTAATCTACTTTTACTCTTTATTGTAAAACAAAACCGATGATATATGTATGAAAAAAATAGTTATTGGCATACACGGACTGGGGAATAAACCGCCGCTTGATATTCTACGAAAATGGTGGAAGTCGGCCATTGACGAAGGATTGGAATTTATCGGACAGCCTCATCCCTTGATGAAGTTTGAAATGGTTTACTGGGCAGACCTACTCTACCCACAGCCCGAAGATCCCCAACAAACGGACGAAAATAGTCCTTACTTTATCGATGAACCATACTATCGGGCAAATAAACATTCAACGTACATACCCGACTATACGCAAATTAAAAAAAGGAAATTTATATCCGAACAATTGGATAATATATTTTTAAATACGGCCGGTAAAGTAAAATTTTCTTCCTTCAGCGCCTATATTATCCGCCGCTATTTTCACGACCTTGATATTTATTTTTCCAGGGAAAAAATCAAAGACGGGGAAAAAACTATCAGGGACGCTGTTTGCGAAAGATTGATTGCCGTCCTTAACAAGTATAAAAGACGGGATATTCTGTTGATCGCCCATTCCATGGGTTCAATAATAACCTTGGACGCCTTAAACCGTTTTAATATAAATGTGGATACGTTGATTACGATCGGATCGCCGTTGGGATTGGCTGTAATCCGCTCGAAAATTGTGCCGCCTGTCGGAAAGAATTCAGCATCGGCAATACCACAAACAATAAAACGAGCGTGGTATAACTTTGCCGATCTTAACGATAAAGTTGCGTTGGATTTCGATCTTGCCGATGATTTTATTGATGAAAAGGGACGAATTAAGGTGGAAGATTTTCAAATATACAACGATTACGAATATAACGAAAAACGTAATCCCCATAAAGCATTCGGATACCTGCGCACTCGAAAAATAGCAGAAGTTATTCATAATTTTTTAATGCAAAATACATTAAAATATTTTCACGGTCTGATTTCCCGATTTAATAGAATGATTTATCAAATAAAAAAACAAAAATTAACAAAAGGAATGTCGAAAATTTCTTAATATCGCAGGCCAAAAAATTTCATTTATCCACATTCCACAATTTGGTAAAAACAAGTCTAAACCAATAAAAACAAGGAATTATAGATTAATTTACAGAAGCGTTTATCCACAATTATTAGAGAATTATCCCCAGTTGCTCAAGCGTATACCAAAAATCTAAAAACCAGAGTAAATCAAATAAAACATGCGCCATAACATATTAAATTTAAAAGAGTTAAGAATATATAAGACACGCTATTTATGATGGGAGAACGGTTTCACCAGTCAAATGTTGCAATTTTTCAACAAGTTATCCACAATTTATTAACATTGATAAATATCAATTTATTTTGGTCGAATATACTTTATAAAAACAAGAGGTTAGTAAGGCTTTATTTCGCCCAAAAAGTAATAGCGATAAAACAATAAATTGAAACGATGAATGTCCCCTAAATTCAAAAGAGAAATTTAATACCGCTGAGTTTTTCGCTGATTTCCCATAATTTTTGCCGCACTTCGGGATTGTAACAAATAGCAGCCGGCTTGCTTTCACGTTTATTGGAAAAGTATTTACCGCTTACATCTTCTAATTCTTCGGCCTCTGCCAGATAAACGGATGTTTGCGCTCCACTCTCCAAAGAGGCGCCACCCAAACCCCAACCGGCGCGAAGGAGTTTTGTGCTGATTACGCCGGGATGAAGACAGTTTGCCGTTACACTCTTATGTTCCAGCCGTCCGGCCAGCTCAAAGGTAAAAAGAATATTACATAATTTTGATCGTCCGTAGGCTTCATGACCGTCATAATGCTTTTCGCCTTGAAGATTGTTAAAATCGATTTCGAAAGCATGCGCCATGGAACTAACCGTGATGATGCGGGCCGGCGCGCTATAAATTAACAAGTTCATCAGTGATGCAGTTAATAAAAATACAGACAGGTGATTTACGGCAAAAGTACGCTCCAAACCATCAACGGTTATTTTGCGTTTACGCTCAAAAACGCCCGCATTGTTAATCAATACATCGAGTCGTTTATAATTTGTTTTAATCTCTTCCGCCATTATACGCACGGCTTCCATAGAGCTTAAATCGGCCGCAATAAAATCAACGAATTTATTTCCCGAAATGGCGCGGATATGATTTCTAACTTCAATACAGCGCTCCACATTTCTTCCGTGAATGATAATGCGATTACCTTTTTGCGCTAACTCCAACGCCGTTTGTTTGCCGATTCCGTCCGTCGAACCTGTGATTAAAATGGTTTTCATACCGACATTCTTTTATTGATTTTGTTAAAACCGTTTATATTTAAACTCTATAAGTTACGCACAATAAATCAAATATTCAATATTGAACCGATTTATAACATTATAAATAAACTCGAATAGGGATTAAAAATTTTTAGAACAACACAAAAGTTTTTATATCAACGAGGTTTACCATTTATAAAATTACAATTTTATCGTTCAAACATTGATCCGCGTTATAATTGCAGCCTATTAAAGAAATTTAATCTATTTTCAACCTTTTCCTTCTATCAAAATTTGCAGAAAATCATAATCGGGTTTATATTCTGTATTTATAGAAAAATCCATTACTTTACGGAGAATTTTTGGGAAATATAGTCAGGTTTGCCCCGAGTCCAACGGGTTACTTACATATCGGCGGCGCCAGAACGGCCATTTTTAACTGGCTGATCGGTCGTAAAACGGGCGGAAAATTTTTACTACGCATTGAAGATACGGATTTAAACCGTTCTACGGAGGAATCCGTTAAACAAATTCTTGACAGTCTGCACTGGCTGAATATTGACTTTGACGGAGAAATATATTTTCAAAGTAAACGCCAAGCGCGCCATCTGGAAATTATCGAACGTTTGTTGCAAAACGGGCATGCTTACCGCTGTTTTTGCACCAAAGAGGAACTGGAGGCAAAAAAAGAGCGGGCTATTAAAGAGAAAAGAGCTCTCTTTTATGATAAAAGTTGTCGTAATTTGAGCAAGAATGAGATAAAAGAAAAATTATCGAAAAATTTACCTTTTGCCGTACGCTTTAAAACACCCGAAGGAAGCACCTTTTATCATGATTTAATCCATGGCGATACTTCGGTGAAAAACAATACAATTGAAGATTTTATTATTTTGCGCTCGGACGGAACGCCCGTTTATCAAATTGCCGTAGTTGTGGACGATCATGATATGGGAATAAATTTGGTCATGAGAGGCGACGATCATATTTCCAATACACCCAAGCAGATTTTGATTTATCAAGCTCTTAATTGGCCTATTCCGCGTTTTGCGCACATTCCTTTAATTTTGGGAACGGATAAAATTCGTTTATCAAAGCGTCACGGTGCTACCTCTATTGAAGAATTCCGTAACCAAGGTATTCTTCCCGATGCCATGTTTAATTATCTTTGTCTTTTGGGCTGGGCGCCCGGAGATGACTCGGAAATCTTAAGCAGAAAAGAGATTGTGCAGAAATTTTCCATAGACAAAATCAATAATCGTCCGGCCGTATTCGATATAAAAAAACTCCGTTGGCTGAACGCAAAATA
>CAYRJN010000156.1:0-8969 GCA_964424545.1 uncultured Calditrichaceae bacterium | reverse complement strand
CATTTTCAACTGAACGACGGACATATTCGCGCCGTTATACCGGAATCTATGCAGGGATTTGACCTTTCACAAGTTGGTATTCCCATAAAAATTAGTAATTTGGATTATCGTAAGATAAACGGAATAAAAACATTTACTTTTAAAGGTCTGCCCAATCTTTTCGGCAGTGTACTTAGCGAAAGCGATTCGCTTACTCTAACCGTAGACGAAAGCGGACAAATTTCCTCGAATTTTGATATTAATCTTGATAAATCCATTCTCTTGGCGGGCGAAAGCGATTTGGTAAATTTGAACCTTAAACGGGTTTATGGTAGTATTAATTGCAGTTTAACCGGTCTTGACTTTAATATAACGGCCTCCGCCGGCTTAAAAATGAAATTAAATGATGCGCCGAGCGATGTCGTTAGTCTTGATTTGAACATTACGCCTCACGGATTTACAGCTCAACATTTGGTTGTAAATTCGGATTTGGGTAATCTCGCCTTTAATCTCGGTTTGGTAGATATGACGCTTTCGGATTTTACCATACCATCGCTTCAATACGATAAAACAGCCGGATGGGATTTTCAATTTGATTTTTCGGCAAATTTAGGCTTTCCCGAATTCGGTTCGTTCCGTTTGCCGAAAATAGAACATATTACCATAGGAAAACACGGCATTCATTTTCCGCAAACCTCTTTACCCGATCTTACTCTGCCCGGATTTAATATGGGCGGTTTTCAGCTATCCGTCACCGGCGTGCGCATTCCCGAAGTTACTATCGATATTTTTCACGGTAAGTTTGATTTCGGGTCAGCTTCCGACTTACGAGCGGATTTCGTCTTAAATATGCCCAATCTCGCAAGCGATATGCCGCCGCAACTCGCCAATTTGGGTTTGATGGTTTCCGATTGCGGTTTTCGCGACGGCGTTATCACCGGCACCATTCAAAATAAAAATATTTCCAATCCGGGTATTGAAATACCCATAGGCGGCGGCGCAAAATTTTACGCTAAAAAATTCAAAGGCAGTTTATCGGCCGATAGCAGCAACGGCAATTATAGCCAAAAATTTGAAGTAATGGTAGAAGGCGCTTTTCAATTGCCCCCCGGACTGTTTCCATGCGCAACCGCGCAGGATATACCAACGGCGCTATATATAAATTCAGACGGAAGAATTTCCGGTTCTATCCAAAATTTTGTTCCCTCTTGTCCGCTTTCTTTCGGACCGGTAAAATTACAGGTAAACTCTTCTTCTCTTAATTTTGATTTCACATCCGGCGCACAATCGGCCGTTCTAGCTATGGACGCCAGTCTTAAATTACCTGCGCCTACTCAAGGCGATTCCGTTACGGCCAATGGTAATATCACCCTTGATTTGGCCAAGGGGGATTTTATCGACGGACAAATCGGCATTACTACGCCTTTCCGTCTAAATCTTCCTACAGACGGTGATTTTCTTACCTTCACCATTAATTCCGCCATACTTAATAAAGACGGATTGGCAATTTCAGGCGGAAATCAATTAAATCTCGGCGGGGGAATGGCCGTCAACGCTCAATTCGAAAATTTTGTTGTCGGGCTGCATCCTTTAAAAATTAAATCCGGAAGCGTTACCTTTTCTTCTTCTTTTGCCTTTAAAATCGAACCGGGCGACGACGGACTTAAATGGCAGGCGGTCGGTTCCAATCCTACTATTGACGGCAATTTCGGAATCGCCCTTGATCTTCCCGATACATTAGGCATAAGAGACGGTAAATTCTATGCGCAGGGGACCGCCGTCGTAAGTTTTAACTATAACGGACAGTCTTACAGCGGATTAAGCGCTAAATTCAGAGATAATTTTAAAATGAATCTTTGGCCGGTTCGCGTAACCAACGGTAAGGTAGAGCTTATTCGCAATAATGAAATGCTGGCATACATAGACAGCACCGGATTCGTACCCGGCAATATTCTCGGCGCCCTGCCGATTCCCGACAGTATCGGTCTGCCGTCCACATCGGTTGCTTATATGCGTTTACGCGACAGCGACGGGAATTTGCTTGTGGAAACAACCGATACCGGCGAAGCTTTTATGTTGCAAATTAAATCGGGAAAAACATTAAAAATAAAAATTCCCGCACTATCTAAAAACGGCAATACGCCGGAACTTAATGTAACCTCTTTAAGCGTCGGCGTTAATAAAAGCACTTATCATATTGTAAGCGGGGGAATTCAGGTACAGGCTCCGGACGGCGCTTCGTTGATCGATTTATCGGATTGGGGTATCCCTCTTGATTTGACCAAATTTCAATTTAAAAAGATTAACGGCAGTTACGGGGTTCTTCTAGGCGCTAAAATAAAATTACCCGAATCGATTTCCGATATGGACTTATCGGTTGATAGTTTGTTGCTTTCCGCCGAAGGTATATCGGGCACCGTAAGTATTAATCAGGTTAACGAACATTATAAACCCGGGACGACATATTTTAAAGAAATTTCCGTTGGCAGCGATGCGCCCGTACAAATCAAGGTAGAGGGCTTGCAGGCTAGTTTTTCTACTGGAAATTTTCAAATCAGTTTCAGCGGCGATATGTACGCCGACCTGTTTAAAGAAAATGATCAGGCCGCTCCGCTGCATTTTATGGCCAGCGTAGGTACGGATTCAACCGCATTTTCCGTTGATGTGTCTCATCTCAGCAACGGTATCCCCTTAAAAATTGCCCGTATGCTGCCGCTTGCCAACAACACCAATATTCCGCCGATTAAAGTAAGCACGGCAGGTAATGATTTTGCCGTGGAAGTTAATACGTTATTAAAAATTCCGCAATTCGGCGATGATTTCGGCGTCGAAGTAAAAGGTCTTAGAATATCTAAAAACGACGGTTTGCATCTGCCGGAAATCGCACTCAATAATCCGTCCGATTTTATGCATTTTAATCTTTTCACGATGCAGTTCGATATCAATCAATTGGGCTTTTTCTATGAATCGAAAAATTCAGGAAAAGTATTCGGCGTAAATTTGGGCGGACAAATACATTTTATGGATAACACCAGCTCTTTCAGCGGGTTAAAAATCGGCAGCGACGGTAGCTTTTCCATCGCTCAAGCCAGCTTAATCTCTCAGCCGATTGATATTATTCAGGATAAATTATCCTTACAAACGCTGGAATTTAAGAACGATTCGTTGCAGGCCGCTTTTCTCGTAACGCCCCCGCAGCCGCTTAATCAAACGCCAAGCACCATACGCTTTATGATTTCGGCCGACGGACACGTTAGCGGCGGCGGAACCGTTGTTCTGTTAAACGAGCAACACGGATTGGGCAACAATGACCAAACAGAATGGACATTCTGGAAAGGCAGTATCGACCTTGTATACATGAATTTGGACCTTGATCTCGAACATATTCAAAGTTCCAAAGTGCAAATTAACGGCGATGTTTGGTTAAACAATGAAAGCGCCACACCGGAATATATTCAAGTGGGGTATTTGCAGGGCGGCGTTGTGCACCCGGGAATTCAGCTCACTTTTAACGGCGACGTTAATTTCGGTAATTTTAAGCTTGTCGGTCAACCGCAGTTTAATTTGGATGTTGTCGGTTTTAAATTGACTAATTTAACCTCCATATCCGGCTCCGATTTCGGATTGGATATATCCGGCGATGTTTCTTTAAATATCTCATCGGTTACCAGCACCGTTCGTTTTGAAAACTTACAAATTACCAAAGAGGGCGGCATGCCCAATTTAGCCGCGTCAATAACAAGCGGTTCTCTTACCATCGCGGATATTTTCTCGCTTTCAATCCAGAGCTTCAAGTATGAAGCAAACGGCGGCGATATCACCTATCAATCCGGAAGTATGCCAAGCTCAAATAGCAGCGGTTCTAAAAGTGATCAAACTATTCATGCCGATCGATATGTCGAATTCGGCGTTTCCATGTCTATCGGAGACGCCTTTTCCGGCGGCGTCGATCGATTTTTGCTGTTTACAATTGACAATCATCCCAATATCATAATCAATAATTTACATTTAAGCATACAAGATGTTGTAACCGCTTCTTTGGATATGCAGTATCTTACCGTTGAAGGCGGTATGCGCTTTTTAGCAGCCGGTCAGATGGTGGTTCAACCTAATATAGGTTTAACCACGATCGGTGTGTTTGAAAATATAAACGGTAAATTACGTTTCGGAATATTTGCAGCAGCCGAATTGCCAGGGCCCGGTATCGTTCTATATCCAGGAATTTCCCTGGCTCGTCTCGGAGGCGGTTTCTTTTATAATCCCAAACAGGAATATTTGGATTTGGTTTACAGTAAAACCGATTTAAAAGACGCTGAAATTATTAATAACTTACCGAAACTAAATAACGGCGAAGCAAAATTTGCCGCTCTGTTATATGCCGGCATTACCATTATGGACAAAACGGTGGTAAGCGGCAGCGCGATGATTACCCTTACCGATCAATATATCAGTCTTGCCGGAAAGGTTATGCTGATGAATATGAATGACAAATTGACCGGCGGATTTACATTAGCGGCTCGTTTCGACCAGTTTTACATCGACGGAATGATATTTGCCAAAGCAAAACTCGGCGTTATAAAAGGAAACGGGCAAATGCAATTTAAAATTGCCGAAGATCAATGGTATGTTAAGGGCAAAATGCATGCCGAAATAATCAATTCCAAGTTCTTAAACGCCGATAGTAAATTTTTTATCGGAAATCCAGGCTTTATGTTTCAAGCAACTAACAAATCCGGTTTCGACTTTTGGATCGTTAGCGTTAACAGCACCGTATCCGGAACAATTTGGATGAAATACGAAGGACCCCGTGAATTCGGCGCCTATTTTACATACGGTCTCAAAGCGGAAGTTCTTATGGGGCTCGCTTCTATTAGTGACGACGTTAAAGCCATATTAATAGTAACCGACCATTTTGTCCTGTATGGCGAAGCGTCAGGAGAAGTTTGCGTATGCTGGGGCGCAAAATGTTGGGACGGTTCCATTTGGGTTAAAGTAAGTAATGTTTCACCTAAATTTGACGGAGGTTTCGGCTCCGATCCCGAAATGCAGGAAAAGATAAACGAAGCCGAAAATATGGCCGATGAAATGGAAAATGAGGCTAAGCAAGCGGAAAGCGATATGGAAAAGCAGCTTGTAGAAAGCACCGTTTTAAATGAACAACAGGTTGAACTGGCCGGAATGAATCTTTATTCAGGTAATCCAACTCAAACCATGAACAACTGGATAAATATGGAACAAAACAACGGCGGCTTAAACAGCAACGAAGCCACGCTGCTGGCGACTTATGCTTCTCAAGATGTCGCGATTCCCGTTAATATGCGCCAAATATCCAATCAATTATCCACATTATTATCACAAGAAAAAGCGGCTTTGAATTCAGCGGAAGCCATAGCGCAAAGCGTTGGGCAGCAATTGGATCGCAGTATGCAAAATTTACCGCCCGTTGATGAAATGGAAGGCGCTTACGAAATGGATTCGCCGATTATTACTTTTTCCGATTCCGTTGAAGTGACCACCTACACCGATGCGCAAGGCAAAGAACATCAAAGTTTCAGCGTAGCTCCGCAACTTGAAATCGACGACGAAAAAGTAAACGAACATAAAGATCGCGCCGCGCGTATGGAAGAAACCCGCCAGCGCATTTTGCAACAAATTTATGCTCGTATTATTGCTTTAAATATATACTTATCGCAAATCGACGGCGTCCTTAATAATGATACCGGCGTTAACAACGTAGCAAAATTAGGCGAACAATATATGACTGCTCATGAAAAACTGGAGAAATATTTTTGGAAAAATCATCAATATTTATATGATTTACATAATTGGTCAGCCGGACGTGTTTCCGTTATTCAAAACAAGGCCGCCGTTTTATCGGCTTTTATACATAATAAAGCCAATCGTATCAATGAAATAGAAACGTTAAAGAACCTTGCAAAAGGTCGAGCGCGTCAATTGGCCGATATTACATTTACAGGCGCTCCCGATAAAGCGGACGGATTATATCAAAATCTCGAAGCCAATATTAACCAGATAACAAATATAGATAACCTTCGTCAGGTTGTCGTTAATTTAGGTGTGAATTTATGGATAGAAATTCCCCGCAGCGGCGTAGAAACCTTGGCTTCTCAGTTGGATTCTTCCGTTGCGGCCAATATTGCCAATCGAAATGAGCAAGTCGGTGAAATAGAGACGCGTCATGAACAAATTACGGCGGTTATAGATAAAATTTATGACACGCGAATCGCCTATGCGCAAGCTTTATACGACCTTTGCGATCGTTATCTTTATTGGCAATTAGGATCTGCCCCTGAAAATCAGATTGTTGTTACGGAAAGCGGCAGCGGCGGCGTAGCCTTGAAATCTTATATTGACGCCAATCTTTTGCCCGGTTATGCGCAAACAATGGCAAATAACAGTTTTACGGCCGGCGGCGGCTTTAGCGCTTTGAACGGTACGCAAATTCAAGGTATTGGAAATATTCAAGCGCAGGCTGGCTCTTTTAAGGCTGCCGACGGAGTTTACGGTATTGGTAAATTTACTTCTCAACATCAACCCGTTAAAATTAAAATTGGTCCGGATTATCTTGCTGAATTATTTCCCGATGTAAAAGTTATCCATGATCGTCTTGCGCTTCAGCTTACCTCGCCGAAGATTGAAAATATTTCCGTACACACTTATAATGATAATAAAACGGCCCACATTTACGCCAGCTATTCGGCGACACATCCTGCCGGTATCGCAAATTATAGCTATGCCATCGCTCCAAATATACCGGCGCCTACGGGAAATAGTAATCATCAACCGACAAATAACGGTGGCGTTCAAACCTCGGGTAACACTTCACAGGGTAATTTAATGTTTTCAATGGATCATTCCACCGCAACAACATCGACCCTACAATTTTCGGATATGTTATATACAAGCTTGCAAACAAACGGTGGCGTTTATTCTAATAAATATAAAATGATCGGTAATTTAAAACATCTGTTCTCGTATTTTATACCGCAAACTCCCGATCAACAACAAGCTGAGTATAGTTTAAAAATCAGGGCTCGTTCTACCAGCGGTTATGTAAACCGCAGAATTGCTAATTTTTCATTACGATTCGACGGCACCGTAAACAATCAATATACGGGCAGTCAAAATATGATGGATGATAGTACACCGCCTATTGTTCAAGAAATATCCGTGCCCTCTTATCAATACAGTGTTGATCGTATAATGAAAATCAAGGTGAAAGCGGTAGACGCCGAATCGGATGTTATGGAATATGCCTATACCATTAGCAACCGCAATTCCTTATCTGGTCAGAATAATATAAAATGGTACACCTTAGGCGCTCGGAATACCTTTAATATCTTAGGACTACACTTGCAGCACAATCAACGTTATTATGTTTTTGTAAAGGTTAAAAACAGCGTCGGCATGTGGAGCAGCCCGCGTGTTTCGCGGCCGGTAAAAATTGATACAACGGCGCCCGGTACAGTTCATATAACAAGAACGTATACTTTGCCAAAAAAACAAAATGAAACCTACACGCTCGCCAATTCTATCACAATGTATAATTCTTCCAATGAAATTCAATATCAAAATTCATCCGGTAATTACTCCTTTATTATTCCGTCTGATAATTCCGAAAATAATTCGGAGCAGCAAAACAACAGTATGTTCCCCGTAATCGGAAGTTTCCTATTTACAGGACAATTTTATTCTGAGCAACCGTTGCTGCCCGGCATTCTTGTGCAATTCACGCCGGCAGACGACCCTGAATCCGGAATAGAGCAATATGTTTTTAAGGTTACCTCTTCGGCCGAAGATATGAATCCCAATAACGGTTGGCGTTTGCTCGGATTAGATGATAGCGGACATCCTTTAACTACAATCAAACTGATCGGCGAACCCTTAACGTTTAAACATAATTTTTATGTTCATATCCGCGCTATAAATCGCGCCGGTTTACTTGGCAACACCGTAACCACTATTCCGATTCGCCCGGCCGACCCGACCGAACCTTCGGCGCCGCAAATCACTTACGGCGTAAACCCGCAAAACGAGCCGTTCTATACAGCGTCTTCTAATAGCATTATCCTCGGACTTGTGCCTGCAGAAGATAAGGAAACCGGCATATCCGCTTATGAATACAAATTAGGCAGTACGCCTGGCGGTAGCGATATTAAAAATTGGACTCGAAACGGAGTGCGTGTCTTTGACAGTAAAGCTGAGATAGGCAAACAAAATTTTCCGAGCAATCTCTTTATAAATATGGCTCTTTGGAATAATACCTATACATATAACTATTTGAGTCCGTCACACAAAAGAATCGAGCTTTCCGGTTTATCTATTCCCAACGGGCACACGGTATATGTAACATTACGGGCGCTTAACGGTGATAATAAGCATGGCCCTTCGGTAAGATCTAAAGCTATTCTTATCGATAACTCAACGCCTTCGTTACCGCTTGTTACGCCTTATTATAACACGAGCGAACATACAATTTCTCTCAGCCTGTTCAATTTCGGCGATAACGAATCCGGATTATACGGCATCAAGGCTTCTATTAAAGTAAATAATCTGACTAATTCTAAAAAATCGGTAACGAAAGTATATTCCGTTGATCATGCATTTTCTACCCATGCGTCAACTATATCGTTTCCCGGTACATATTCCGGAAGCCAAACGGTTACGATAAAATTGGTAATTGTTAACAGAGCTAATTTACGTTCTTCGGTTTTAACAATAAGTAAAAAACCGCAAAACTTTAATCATGTTATGACCGTTCAAACGCCGAATATCGGAAACCAAATTCAAACGAATATGCCGATGATAAATACCAATAAACATTTTTAACGGATTTAAGGGCGGCTTTATTGGAAAATAGGATTATTAACATCCTAAATAAAAGGATATAGATAAATGAGCAGTGAATCGATAATATAATTCTACTTAGTCGGTAAAAAAAAAGATGATAAGTAATTGAAAATTCTGTA